>JACMMZ010000038.1 GCA_014378775.1 Pseudobdellovibrionaceae bacterium | reverse complement strand
CAGCGCCATAACTCATAATAAACAAAACTTTCTTGCCTGTCAGGAAAAAACGCGGGAATCTTTAGCATGACTTTAGATCAAAAAAATTTTTGGCCTCAATTTAAAAAGAACTACTGGGAAAAAGAGCCTCTATTAGTCAAAAATTTTATATCGCCGGTGAAAGATCTATCCGAAGATCAAATTTTTTCCATGCTGGTTAAATACAGTGACCACTGTCGAAAACAAAAAAATGCGGACGGTTTTAAATTTTATATCGATGGACAAATTCAGTATGAACAGGAAACACTGCAAATTCTTCCGACTCAAAAAGATAAAACCTTGCAAGGCTACAACCAACGAATGGAAGAAATTTTCGAAGATTACTGCTTAGTTTGCGATGAACTTCTTCAAGTCAGCGAAAAAAATTCCAAAAAATTACAAGATTTTACAACCACCCTTTTTAAACATGTCGGCTTTCCCAATCGATTCATAGAAATGGGACTCTACCTTGGAAACTACCGGCAAACGCCATTTGGCGTGCATGTCGATGGTTGCGGTGTATTCAGTTTCCCGGTGGTCGGGAAAAAGACTTTTCGATTGTGGACACCAGAATTTGCGCGGAAAAATCCGGCGCTCGACCGGGCCCACAATTATTCAAAATTTAAAAAAAACTCTCAAACCATGAAAGCCTCAACCGGGGACATGACTTACTGGCCTTCCTCAAGCTGGCATATTGCGGAATCAGATGGGTCGTTTAATGCAACCTGGAGCTTAGGCGTATGGGTTGATCTCACTCATCAAGAAAATCTTGAGTCGGCTCTGCGGCCACTGTTGAAATCAAAATTAGGTGAACTGGGAATAAAGACGATGGTTCAGCTTTCAAAAGAAAATTCATCAGCTGAAGCTTTACCGCAGAATTATCTTGAAACTCTAAAGGCCATCAAAAATATTTCAGAAAATGAATGGCATGATGCTTTGCTAAAATCATGGCTAGAACTCGCCTCAAAAAAAGGTTTCAAAAATTTTCCTCAAAGACGGACATCATCCAAAGTTTCATTAAAAAACAAAATAAAAATGAATGAATCCTCTTCTTCAATTTTGTGGTCTAATCTTCAATCTGAAGTTAAAACGATTTATGCTTTTCAAGGAAACTTGATTGAAAGTAAACTGTCACCCAAAGTTATTAAGCTGATCGCGGCTCTTAATTCGAGACAGATTTGTTTGATCAGTGATTATATACAAAAAAATGATTTAACCATTGTTCAAGCACTCGTAAAGCTTAACGCTTTCGAAATTTTATAAATTATTTCTAGCGGTTATGAACGCCGTAACGGTCATTCCTTTAACGGATTTAATTTGAAGCACTAATTCTTTTTTTTGATTCTCAACAATTGTTAATTGAGTTTTTCGGCTGACTGGCTTTGGCGTTATGAAAGAACAAACATCATGAGTTGCTGGCATCAGAACATTCTTACCTAAAACGTCTTTATAAACTGGTTCGTTTAGCGCTAAATTCCATTCAGAAACTTCACCTAGTTTTTTTCCCTGATCGAAAAGTATATGTGCCATTATGTTTCCATTCTGTTGATATCTATAATCATCTGTTTGGACTTATCCTTACAGGTTTATGAACAAGATCTCACGATCATAATTATTCTAAATCATTATTGACCGGTGATTCAACCCGGTTGCAATTGAATGCTTACATTGCAGTCAAATATAGGCCTGTATTTTGCTACTATATCTGCAGTAGCCAAAGTCATACTTAAATAGGGAGAATTTCCGCAACATGGGACTTAAACAGTATTTTTCGGACTTGATCAAAAAAGTTGAAACATCGAATGTGATCACAAATGCAGGTAAAGATGATAACGGTTTTTATAAACCGACGCAAACCATTGTGCTCCGCCATCTAAATCTTTTGCGAGATTTGCACGATAAACCGCGGGCCAAAGCTATGGTGAAAACGGCCTGGAATGTGGTCATCAAAGAAATTCCACCAGAATGGCTGATTTTAAATGGTAAAGACAAAGAGGAATTGAAAAGTATTTTAGACCTCCAACAGCTTCGTCAAAAGGACATAAAATGAAACCAACCTTAATTATTGCAATAGGTGTATTTTTAACCGCAAACGGCTACGCCAAAAATCCTACGGCACAAGCTATTTTAGAAAGTCGTAACGGCTCAAAAACCACCGGAACAATTAACTTTACGCAAACAAATGAAATTTTGAAAATCGAATATAAGGTGGCCGGCCTCAAAGCCAATTCATCTTTTGGATTTCATATCCATGAAAAAGGCGATTGCTCATCTTTGGACGCGAAATCGGCAGGATCCCATTTTCATAAAATCGCTGATGTTGGCGGAACATCGAAAGAAACTCCAGGCGCTTTCGCCGGAGATCTGCCTCAAATTAAAAGTAATGAAAAAGGTATCGCCGAAGGATTTGTTACTGCCACTCAAGTCAGTTTAAACAAAATCAATTCGGTGGAAGGTCTGGCCATCATGATTCACAGTGGTCCCGATGATGTCACTAAACCTTCAACGCCTCGTATTGCGTGCGGAGTGATTATATCTAAATTGAAATAATTACTGGCTCTTTTTTTAATTCGCTAAAGATTTTTGGACTTTTTTATTTAGCTTTTCAATTGATTCAGACAATCTTTTTTTAGTTTTTTTCCATTTGCTTTCACTCGTTTTTTCCATCTCATCTAATTGAACTTTCAATTTGTCCCGAGTTTTCTCGTATTCAAAAATAGATTTTTCCTGCGTGCTTGAAGATTTTTCCTGCGCTTTCGCTTTTAATTCATTAATTTTAATTTCGGCCTCATTCAGCTTGATTTGCATTTCTTGTTTGAAGCTCGAATAGTCTTTTTTGATGCCCTCGGTGGTTTCCGACGCCTGGGCTATGGATAAACCCAAAAGTATAATTAGACTGATGATGGTGCTTTTCATGTAAACTCCTTTTAAAGATTGCGACTGGTTATTTCTTATGATGACGATTTGTTACACTTTATCCAACAACAATCTGCGTTTACACGGTAGAGCTTGTTAAGTGGGTCCTTTTTTTGTACTCTTTCCTGCATGTCAGTTCAAAATTGGGAGCATTTTTTCAAACCAGAGGTCCGCTCAAGCGGTCGAACCCTTTTTAGCCAGGGTAAAGTTTCTCTTCAGCAGCCCTCCGATACTGAGATCGTCGCCTTCATCCGGATCTCTTCCCCACTTAAAGTCAGTCTAAAAACTAAGTCGATCGAAAGCAGCACCGTCTTTGCCGATTGCAACTGTCCTGCAGGGAAAAAAGATTTATTCTGCAAGCACATCTGGGCCGCTTTACTTGCGACCGAAGCAAAAAATCCCGATTTTTTCGAAGCCAAAACCGAAATCGAAAAAATGGAATCCCATCTGAAGGCGACCACTTTTAAGCCAAAACCGACCGCACAGTCACAGGCCTATGAAGACAAGCAAGCCGCATTTAAAGAAAAACAAACAGCTTACAAAGATCAGCAAAAAGAAAAACAATCTCTTTACCGAAAAATTCAGTATCAAAAGCAAAAATTAAGACAAAAAAGTTTTAAAAATAAAAAGTCTATGCCCGAACCGAATGAATTTCCCAGCACCGTTGAAAAAGCTCTGGATTATTTTTCACAAAATGGGTTCGAACTACGGGAATCTATGAACAAAGACCTCATCAGCGCCGCGAAAAAGAAATTAGCCCGTATTTTCCACCCCGATCTGGGTGGAAGCCACGAAGAAATTTTAGATTTAAATAAATACTCCGATATTTTAATGGTCTTTGTTAAAAAAGACTGAAACTCACAAAGTTTTCAATTGATCTGCGGAAATTGAAAATACAAATAAAGTAAATAAACCGACGCCGACAAAAGCACGGTAAAAGTCATCGCCATTCCCGTTACCCGAAATCTAAAATTTTCTTCGACCTGACTAACGCCGTAAGCATGAGTCAGTCTTCCCAAAACCAGTAAAAGTCCCGCGGCATGAATGAAAAAAGGATAAGCTCCGCTGACTTCACAAAGATAAATCACAAATAAACTTAAAGGAACGTATTCAGCAAAATTGGCGTGAACCCGCATGGCGCGAATCATTTCATTATTTCCGGTATCACCCATTCCAATTTTCAAGGTTCGGCGTCTCTTGATGACCCGAACGCTTAAAAAAAAGAAAATAAAAGTCAGAATCGAAACGTAGGGTAAAAGATTAAGCATAAAATCCTTAAAAAAATGGTGGAGACAATCGGGATTGATCCGACGACCTCTTACATGCCATGCAAGCGCTCTCCCAGCTGAGCTATGTCCCCATTAAGTAACTTTTTGTACATTAAGAAGATCAGTTGTTGGCGGTAAAGTAAACCACAAAGTCTTGTTTGATTGACCGAATCCAGCAATCTGACTTTTGAAAATTTCCGAGCTTCTTTATCAATTTGACCAACGATGGTAAAACTAAATTTTTCATGCAGTTTAATGCTCGCTACATTGCCGGAACCAATTGCGGCAATCATGCTCTCAAGTTGTTATTAATAAATTATTCATTTATCCTTAGTCATGCTATTTTTTATTATCTTCTTTATGTCTTTTTCGGTCCTTGCCGGCAATGAACCTTCAAGTATGATTAATATTTCAGTGGAAAATGACGTGGGCTCTATCGGCGGGCCTGGAACGGATCACGGCTACACGCAAGGTCTAAAATTCAGTTACGTAACAACAACTGAACATCAACCCACTTTTCTCAATTTTATGACTCATGATTCTCTCGCGAAAACCAATTTGGGATTTGGGGTGAGTCAAAAATTATTCACGCCCGCTGGAATTGATAACAGTAATCTAATACAAGATGATCGCCCCTATGCAGCCTGGTTGGCCGCCGACATATTCTATCATTTTCAAAGCGAGCATCAAAGCCAGCTGATCGCACTCAGTCTCGGCATCATAGGCCCCGAAGCCTTGGGCGAGAACATGCAAAACAGCTATCACAAAGCCACAAACTACATGCTGGCCGAAGGCTGGCACCATCAATTAGCCACTGAGCCCACCGTTGAGATTTCATATCAACAAAGAAATCGTTTCTATGAAT
>JACMMZ010000259.1 GCA_014378775.1 Pseudobdellovibrionaceae bacterium | reverse complement strand
GTTAAGCGTAATGTCAGATAAGACCAAAAATAGCTAGTAGTCTTTAAGAAAACATGGAAAATAAGGATAAAAGTTACACCTCAGATTTACCTTAAGGGGGCCATTAAATGGATCGTAAAATTCTTGCTTTTGGAGCCAGTAATAGTCGTCAATCTATAAATAAAAAACTTGCGGTGCACGCTGCGGGATTATTCACGAATGCGACGGTGGAAGTCATTGATTTGAATGATTTTGAATTACCCAACTTTGAACAAAATTTTAAAGATGGTATCGGTATAGTTCATGACGATTTCAATAAACGACTGCAAGAAATTATTAACAAATTACAGTTTTAATGAATTATTTAGATATTCTTCGCGATAAATTTAAAATTGAACAATTCCGAGGAGTTCAAAAAGAAGTTCTTGATGCACTGTTGGAAGGTCGTTCCGTTTTCTCGTTAATGCCCACGGGAACAGGGAAAAGTCTTTGTTACCAAATGATGGCCTTTTTAAAACCCGTGGATCAAATGGTTTTAGTGGTTTCTCCGCTGATTGCTTTGATGCAGGATCAAGTCCTCAAAGCTAAAAACTTAGGATTAAAAGCGGCCTGCATTAATTCATCTTTGTCGTTGTCCGAGCGCGGGTCAGTTCAAAAAAAAATAGCGAATCATGAAATCGATATTTTATTTGTGACGCCAGAGCGATTTAAAAAATCTGAATTCTTGGAGGTTTTGTCCAAAGTCCAAGTTTCATTATTTGTGGTGGATGAAGCCCACTGCGCGTCTTTATGGGGCCATGATTTTCGTCCTGAATATTCTAAACTGAATCAGTTCATTCAACTTTGCCACAATCCACCAGTATTAGCTTTGACCGCTACGGCAACACCTGTGGTGCAAATAGAAGTTTGTAAGATTCTGGGATTAAATTATCCCGGTGCGATGATCCTCGGTGGAATTGAGCGTCCGAATTTGGCCATTCAAGTCAGTGACACTTACGGAGAAACTGAAAAGTTTGAGCTGATGTTCAAAAAACTTCAAGAATTTGGTACGGATTCGGGTATTATTTATTTTTCCCTGATTCATACCTTGGAAAAATTCTCGCAATTTCTTTTTTCAAAAAAAATTCACCATACCAAATACCATGGAGATCTTCCGGGAAATGTTCGTCGTCGCCATCAAAACGATTTCATTTCCGGGAAAGATCAGTTGATTTTAGCTACGCCCGCGTTTGGTTTGGGAGTCGATAAAGCCAATATTCGTTTTGTTTTCCATACCGAAATTCCTTCAACCTTAGAGGCTTATTTCCAAGAAATTGGCCGAGGCGGGCGCGACGGATTACCAGCTCAGGCTATTTTATTTTACGATCAAGAAGATGTTTCAATTCAAATGCAATTTTTAGACTGGGCTTATCCGGATGAGGCTTTCATCCGCAAAGTGTATGATTTGATTCAAACTTATCCGGCTAAAGTCAGCGTGGATGGTTTTGATTTCCTGCGAGAACAAATGGTTTTCAAAAATAAGCGTGATTATCGTGTGAATTCTGCCGTTTCGATCTTAGCTCGATGGGGAAATCTGGAAGAAGACGAGACACCTTTTGGTTTTAAAACAGCTGAACCTTTATCGAATGATTTGTTTTCTCAAGAAAATCAGAGTGCACTTAAAAAAGAACATCAAAAAAAACTACTGGAAATTTTACGCTGGGCTCAGAACGCAGATGATTGCCGATTAAATCAGATTTATAAATATTTTGGACATCAACATAACTCGGATTGCGGTATTTGTGATGTGTGTCTGAATGCCCATTAAATTTCCGCATCCCTTAACCACCCAGACCACAGAAGATGTCATTTTTGTCGGCGGTGAATTAACCGTCGAAAATTTAATCCAGGCTTATTCGTTGGGAATTTTTCCGTGGCCGCATCAAGGATACCCCCTTTTGTGGTTTTGCCCGGAAAAGCGCGGAGTTTTAAATTTTGAAGAACTTCACATCAGTCGTTCATTACAAAAATGGATCAGAAAAAATGAAAAATCTTTCGAGGTTCGAATCAACTATGATTTTTCTGCCGTGATTAAAAATTGCCGCCAGCAAAAGCGGGGTGGCCAAAAGGGTAGCTGGATCAACAGCGCTATTGAGAAATCCTACACAGAACTTAGCCACTTAGGAGGAGCACTTTCTTTAGAATGCTACCAAAGTAATGAACTTGTTGCTGGCATATATGGGGTCAAGTCTAAAAAATATTTCAGTTGTGAAAGTATGTTTTTTAAAATCGATAACGGATCTAAATTTGCTTTTTTAAAATTAGTGGAATTTCTTAGGTCCGATGGGCACACCTGGATGGATTTGCAAATGATCACCGAGGTCAGCGGCGCTTTTGGTGGAAAATACATCTCAAAATTTGAATTCTTACAGAAAATTAGTTAAGAAAAAATGTCCGTAAGACCAGCGCCCAGATCAAGGCCGCCGTTAACAGGGCTACCACATTAAAAACTTGGCGCATTTTATTTGAATC
>JACMMZ010000037.1 GCA_014378775.1 Pseudobdellovibrionaceae bacterium | reverse complement strand
CGGATTTTAATCCTTGGGTACTCAGAATTTTTTTTGAAAAAGCTGTGATCTCGGGAATCAACTTTGCCTTCGGATTATCTTTGGGATTGGAATCGTAAAAACCTTCAACATCAGTTAAAATAATCAACTTGTCCGCTTTCATGTGAATAGCCACTTTGGCCGACAGTGAATCATTGTCTCCGAATTGAATTTCTTCGATCGCCACGGCATCGTTTTCATTTAAGATCGGGATTATATTCCAAGACATCAATGTTTCCATGGTATTTTTAAAATTAGTCTGACGCTTTTTATTCAACAGATCATCATAGGTCAAAAGAATCTGAGCTCCGCGCAGGCCCTCGGCCTGAAGCGCGATATTGTAAAGTTCCATCACAATGGGTTGACCGATGGCCGAGAAAGCTTGTTTTTCGTGGATGGAGATTTTTTTGAGTGGAGATGTGGCCATTTTATCCTTGGCCGTGGCGATGGCGCCCGAGGTGACCCAGATAATTTCCACCTGATGTTGTTTGGATAAAATAGCGATTTGCTGGGCCCAGGATCGAAGCAGCAGGGGACCGCCTGAGCACACCATTTGGCTTCCGGCTTTGATCACCCAGCGTTGTTTTGTTTTTTTCATATCATTAATTATGGTGTCAAAATTTTAGACGGGTACAGTCTTAAAAAGTCGATGGAATAATAATCTAGACCACTAATCCTAAATTGAGACACCGTAGACCAATATAGCCACCTTAAAGTTGGTCACGATGTTGAAATACACTGATGTAACGATGACGACTCAATTTTTTAAATCTATATTAATGATCTGTTCAGTGGGTGTTTTAATGACCGGCTGTAAACCTAAATCCGTTAGTGATTGCGGTTTTGTGCAAAACGTTTACGGCCAGCGCATTTCTTGGAAAACGAAAGATCCGATTGAATTAATTATTACCAACCAAGTTCCCGTCGCTTTAAGACCGGCCATCTACCGCGCGGTGAAGACATGGGAAGATCGCATCGGTCAAAAAATATTTAATGTGACTGAAGATTCTACTCGAGCAAGCCTTTCTCCAACGAAAGATGGAAAAAGCGCCATTTATTTTCTATCATCCTGGGAGTCAGACCGAGCCTCTGAGCAAGGTCGGACATCGATTTACTGGGCGGCAGATCAAATTATGGAAGCGGACATCCGAATTAATGCCCAGAACTTTTCGTTTTATGATCAAGATCCAAAACAGCTCGTTGGATCCGATGTGGTGCACGCTTTAGCTAGTTCTGATGGGTATAATTTCGAAGCTTTGATTCTTCATGAATTGGGTCATTTTCTAGGACTCAAGCATGCGACCGGCGCCGGTACCGTGATGGCGACTCATTTAGCTTCGTATACCGACCGGATTACGCCCTCGGAAGTTGATTCGCAAAATGTACAATGTGTTTATAGATAATTAAAAAGAAGGTTTTTATGAAAATGATTTCAAATTTTACCGAATTAACCATCACAACCAACGAGGCCTTGTTCGGTTTGATGTATACTGATTCTGCTGAATCCGACGATAAGATTGATGCGATCAAGCTTTTACAGCACATCAATTATCAATTTGATTTACTTTACAAAGAAAATAAAAAAAGAAAATATCTTTTAAAAGAAGTTTCGACGTACTTAATTCGTAAATAATTTAAAAATTTAAGGGTTAGTTTGATTCGCTTTTTCAATGGCTCGAGCGATAATAAGTTCTCGTTCCATCCGGTAAAACAGGGCCCGCTCTTCGGATCCATCGCTGGCCACCGATTTTGTGTCAGAAATAATATTTTTAAAAATTTCAATTTTTTTCTCAATCGTTACGCGCGTTGATTCACGATTTTTTGTTTCGCCTTTGGCGAAAGTGAAAAGCAGCTTGTACCGAGCACCAGGATAATCAGGTTTTTTCTTGTACGGCGGAACCCACCCATCTACCGCTTTAACAAAATCGGTCTCTATCGTCCCAAAATCCTGATTTTCAGAAGAGATGGTGTATTTCAATGAAGTGTGCGCCACTTTCCAAACTTGATCATAAGGCGCTAAGAATATTTTTTGATGCGAAGCTCTTTCGATAATCTGATCCGGAGATTCGGGGCGGGGATCAAAGATCCCGCAGCTGCTGGTACAAACCGTGATCACCAATAATGAAAGAAATTTTAAAGTCATGACTAATATTGAAGATGAACTGCTGACTTAGTCAAGTGCGTTGCCTGATCAAGCATCGATTTAATATCCGTGGTTACAGGTGCTTTGCCTTGTGCAAAATAAGTTGTTTCAAAAATCTTCACGCTAGCCTTTGGCGAAGTGGTCAAATCGAGTGGCCATTTCGGAAGCGAGATTTGATGCTCCCAATACATCGAATAAATCTCCCATTGAGGCTGGATCACGCTGACGACTTGCTGATTGTAAATCGTATCGTTTATTTCTGATAGCGTAGCCATGGTCCCGGTAGGATACAGCCCGTTCGGTGAATTCAGCGTATTTGTTGATGCACTTACAGGATACAGTGAAAGCATCGTCGGGTCGTTCATCAACGGCAAATAAAGACCGGCCGTGGGATCGCTGGCCTTTACGAATAAGGCGGAAAGGCGAGTCTGCCCGTTGCGTGATGAAAACTCCGGCGTTTTTTTAACCATGGCCAAGATGCTGACTTGCAAATGATCTATCGTATTAAATTGAGCTGATTCTTGCGAGTTCAGTTTTTTAATCCCGCTGGGTAAAAAGTAATTGGCCACGGCGTTCATCGGTAACATCAGAACTTGCTCTTCGCTGTTGATAGCCGGGGCTTTGATGGTGCTGATATCATCGAGTTTAACGGTCATTCCCGAAAAATTCGCGTTAGGTGTGTTTTGAGTGATTGTGAGATTTAAATTTCCCAAACCAAGAATTTCAAAATAATTAATCACGTCAAAAAAAGATTTTCCGGCTTTGAGATCATCAGCAACAGGTTTGAAAGGAAACTGGCCACTCATGCTGATCAGTTTTTTGTTTCCCGGGTAAGCAAAAAATTTGGTGTAAGTCGGCTTTGAAATGGTTAACGGAATAATATAATTTTCTTTTTGTTCAGGAAGACTGACATTGGAAAAAACCGGAGCGGTTTTACCTAACAAGGTCAGATTGTCCGCGTAAGGAGAAATGAATTGATTTTGGTTGATGTGAACGAAATCATCTTGATTAAAAGTGGTTAAGACCACCGAGAAATCAATTAATTTGTCTTTATTGACCACCGGAAGATCCGTAATGATACCAGACACAAAAATTTGCGGATTCAAAGCTTTCCGACTTAAGTGAACCGTCAAATTGGCGTTAGGATTTTGATTGAGTAAAGTTTGTCGAATGTAGCCCGGAGCTTCGATCGTAACCGGCTCCAAGCTCTTCCAGTCAGCTGGAAACACAAGTTCACCGGCAGCATCTGTGGCCACTAAATTATCCTTAAACGGAATATCTTTTTCCATGCCGATCATGGTTAACGCGTGGGCCACCGGCATCGAAAACTGATCCACTACTTTTAATTTAAAATAAGTTTGGGCTTGGGTCATTGTAGTGAATAAAAAACTAAACAATAAAATACGAAACATAATACGTCCTTCTCAAAAGTTTTTTAGGGAGTGGTGGGATTATCTTCATCGCCGTTTACGCCGAGATAGTACTTAGTATCCGTACCAATGATTTGTTGATAAGATTGTTTGTGAGAATTATCGGCGTAATCAAAAATGGCCGCGATCAAACGATCATCATAGTGATTCCCGAAAACGCTTTCATCCCCAAACGTGATGATGTCTAGATTTTTCGTTCCTTTCGGATCGTTTGCAGTTACTTTTCGTTGGAAAAACATATCGGTGTAATAAGCATATGGAACGCAGCTTCCAAAATAATAAATTTGATAATTTCCGCTCATCGCTAATTGAGTCCCGCGCGAGCTCTCGATATTGCTCAGATTTAAATTTTTACCCATGCCGGAATGCCCGTTGTAAATCATGACCTGACTCTGACTTAAGGCCATTTTTAAAAACGCATGAAAGGCCTGGCTATCGTGTTCTAGCCCCGTATTTCCATAAAATAAATGAAAGCTTACCGAACCATGAATTGTATTTTTGGTGAGCTCCTCAATATACGGAAGCTTTGTGCCATTAAAATACTGGCGAATTTCTGACTCGCTCCAAACACGAGCTGACATGTGAAATTCTTGTATGAGGCGCTCTCGTTGGTGGATATAATCGCTAGCCGAAATATCGGGGCTCGTCATAGGATTCCAATTGGTTTCGTCGTAATTTGCAACTCCGAAGAAACTCCACGTGCTTAAACTTCCAGTGGCAAATAAACGCTCGTACTCAGGGTAAGTCGTTTGAGTGTTCGATAAATAATTAAGCGTCGTCGTGTATTTAACAAAATCGATATTTTCTTGAAGTGGACATCCGTTAACATAGGGATTCCAGTGGTACCAGAACGTCGTTTGATCGACTTTTTCGGAATTGGCCGTGGTGCATTTTCCTTGTGACTTTTGATAAATAGTTGAATGAGAAATAGGAACAAGGAAGCTGTAATTTAATAGCCCAGGTTGAAAAACGCCTTTACCCGAAATTTGATACCACACGCGATACTGAGATCCAGTATCTACGATTTTAAGCGTAGAAACTTTGTAATTGGGATAAACAGCCGAATGACCTTCCGAACTGCGTCGCATGTAACCTAATAGATATTTCACTTTAATTTTAACATCATTAGCGATTCTCTCGGCATCGGGTTCTCCCAAGGACTTGCCGAAATCGGTGTAACTTTGAACGGAAAACTGGGCCTCTTGATTTCCAGAGCCGTAATAATCCGGAGAATCGGCATGAGCCAAAGACGAAGCTACCAGTGCGGCTAAAAGAGCAAGAGCTGCGATCATTTTTTTATCAGACAAGATCTTCACGGGATCTCCTTCATTTTGAAGTCAATTTGAATACTGCAAGCTTGGTTTAGAGGCAAAAAAAGATGATGTCTAAGAAATTCATCTAACCGAAAAAAGTTTGTAATGTTTCCTTATTACGGAGCTGAAGAAAATTCACACCCGATCTCATAACGGAAAGCGTTAATCAAAATTTAGCGGTTGATTAAACTAAGACATAAATGGTTGATTGGCATCAAGTCAATTGAACCTAAGTATAAGTCAGCAATATGGGCTGGCGTTTCTATGAAACACCGTAAACGTTTCACTATGGAGGGATATATATGTTACAGCATCTTTTGAGTTTCGTTTTCGCTTTAGGCCTTACCTTATCGGCAAATGCCGGAGAATTAGGCAAGTATTCCTTCCCGGATGGTCCCAATCCGAAAATGACTCCTGGAGTGCTTTGCACCCACCCAACCGCTTACCGCTACGCCGAACACATTCCCTACTGCGAAAGAGACGTGTCCTCAAGTCTCAAACAACAAATTATAGCGACTTACGACAGTCAATTTCATTACACCATTCAAAAACTCCCGCGAGTTGATTTTAAAATCGATCATTTCATCCCACTCAGTGTCGGTGGAGCTAATGAGATCGGAAATTTATGGCCACAGCATAAATCGATTTATCGTTACTCAGATATGATTGAATCTTATCTTTCGACCCTGATGGTTAAAGGTCACATCAAACAAATCGAAGCTATCGAAGCCATCACGACCTGCAAGCTTCATTTAGAAAAATGCCAAGGCATTGAAGCTGACTTAGCTAAACGACTTTAATTATCTTTTAGGCGGGGTGCTTGAATCAGGCACTCTTCGTATTCACGAACTAATTTTTCAATAATTTGTTCACACGTTAAAATATCATGAATTAATCCCACACTTTGTCCTGCGCTCCAGACGGATTTCCAAGTTGGTCCCGTGACGGCATTTTCGAGCGTTTGAGAGCCCATGTAATGAATGAGCGGCACCACATATTTTTTCAAGGTTTTATTCTCTTTCATCATTTTTAAATACCACGGTAAACTTAATCCTATTTTATCAATGTAGGGCGTGCGAATCACGGACGCCGGCGTTCCGGAAAGCCGAGTCGTCATGACGATATCTTCCGGATTCGCATTCACCACGGCATCTTTGTAATCCTGCGGAATTTTTGCTTCGGTGCAGGCTATAAAACGAGTTCCCACACTGACTGCAGCTGCGCCCAAGGTTAGCATCGAGGCCATGGTGGCTCCGTCGGCAATACCACCGGCGGCAATCACCGGAATTGAAAGTTCTTTTTTAAGCCAGCTGACCAGAACGATCGGGGAAATCGGGCCGGCATGACCGCCAGCTCCGGCACCCACCGCAATCACACCGTCAGCTCCCATGTCTTGGCATTTTAATGCATGCTCTAAATTGACCACGTCGCAAATAACTTTAGCCCCGTTTTTGTGAGCGGCCGTGATGACCTCTTTGGGTGATCCCAGCGAGGTGATGAAAAGTTCCACGCCCAGATCCAGCGAATGCTTGATGTCTTCCGAAGCTCGCGTGTTACTTTTGTTAACGATAATATTTACGCCGATGGGTTTTTTGGTGCGCGATTTAATTTCTTCCAGAGTTTTTCGGTATTCCGATGCAGGTCGATAATTTAAAGAAGGGAAGGTTCCAATGCCGCCGGCTTCAGAAATGTTGACCACCATGTCGGCGTTGGAAACTAAAAACATAGGCGCACCAATGATAGGGTACTGAATGCCGAGCATTTTCGTAAAAGGCGTTTCGATTTTTTTCATAGTATTAGGGTGACTTATTTAGTCCCACTTGGCTAGAATTTTAGAATGTCAAAATTTGAAATGTTTAAGATAAACCTCTTTCTGAGGCTTTATGCCTGGATCAAAATACCGCTCATTGGATTTTGCTCGCCTTCATTGGTGGAATTAACCGACACACGTTTAGCTTTAAAAATACCGCTGGGTTACCGGACCCGAAATCATCTTAAATCGATGTACTTTGGTGCTTTAGCCATCGGAGCCGAAATGTCGATTGTTTTGATCGCGGTACTTAAAATAAAAGATCACACCGACGCTGGCGGCGACCGAATTGATTTTGTATTCAAAGATTTTAAAATTAATTTTTTAAAGCGACCGGATGGCGATGTGCATTTTATCAGTGATGAAATAAAAACCGTGGTTGATCAAATTAACGAAGCCAAAAATTCAACCGAAAGAATTAATCGAACCATGAAGGGTTACGCCGTGGTCCCTTCGATAAATCCCCTTGAGCGGGTGGCTGAATTTGAACTGACCTTGTCCGTGAAACGAAAAGTATCTAAAAAAAACCAAATTTAATTTAAAATGAAAGAGTCGTGTATGTCTAAAAAAGATATGTTCGGAGATGAAGTCAGCCTTAAAAATACCAATGATTTTGCGTCTATGTTTGAAAAAAGTATGGATGGTGTGGGACGAAAATTATCCGTTGGGGATACATTCACCGGTGAAATATTATCTATCGGACGAGAAGAGGCCTTTGTTTCCACTTCGGGAACTCAAGACGCCATGATTCTTCGGGCGGATTTATTAGATGCGGATAAAAATTTAAAATTTAATGTTGGGGACCGCATAGAGGTCACCGTGGTTAAAACCAAAGGTGGAGAAATTCGAGTCTCTCGCAAAGGTAGCAAAAAATCAAATCCCGATTTGGATTCTTTAGAAGATGCCTTTGATATGGAGATGCCGGTTGAAGGCCGCGTGACTGAAGTTTGTAACGGCGGATTTCGGGTGAGCATTCAAAATAAAATTGCATTTTGTCCGGTCAGCCAAATGGATCATAAAGTGGGGGATCATCAAAGTTACGTTGAGAAAAAATTTGAATTTCTAATTACTCAGTTTGATCCTAAAGGTCGGAATCTGGTCGTATCACGGCGCAAAGTTCTTGATTTGCAAAAAGTTGAAAATGAAGGTGAATTTTTAAATAAAGTTAAGCCTGGAGATATCGTCGATGGTTCGGTGACTCGGATGGAAAAGTTCGGGGCTTTTATTTCTTTAGGCGGCGGGGTTGATGGGCTTTGTCATATTTCTGAAATTGGTTGGTCGCGTTTACAAGACCCTTCCGAAGTTTTGAGCCTCGGACAAACCGTTCAAGTTAAAGTCCTTGATATGAACGAGAAGGATGGTCGGTTAAAAATATCTTTAAGTATCAAACAGGCCGGTGGAGAAGGTGATCCCTGGTTGATGGTTCCGCAAAAATACCCGCTGGGATCACAACACGAGGGAATAATCGAGAAAAAAGAACAGTATGGGTTATTTGTAAATATTGGACCGGGTGTGACCGGATTATTGCCGCGTTCTAAATGGCGTGATCACGTGGATGCTGCCGCGTTCGAGAATAAGAAAAAAGGCGACAAGATTAAAATTCAAGTCGATGAAATTTTGTTTGAGCAAAAAAAGATGTCTTTAGGCGTGGCCGGATCAGCTGAGGATCAATCTTGGCGTGAACACAGCATTAACGAAAAATCAGCTTTTTCGACGAATAATAATTTTGGATCATTAGCCAGTTTCATGAAGAAAAACTAAGAATGGATACGGGTCCCCAAAGCAAGCTTGAAAAAATTTTTAAATTTTTAGGGATTGCTTTAGGGGTGGTAATTTTTTTAGGTGTAGTTTTGATCGCGGCGATATTTTATTATCTGCCGTCCGCCCAACAATTAAGTGGGTATTTCAAAAAAGATAAAACCAATCAGTCAACATTAACTCACAAGTCCTCAAGCGGAGTACCATTGGTTTCCTCAGCTGTCTCAAGCGACGCAACTTCAGTTATCACATCGCAGGATTCATCGGTCGCAACGGTGCAACAAAATCCATCATCCAAAATTAAAGAATTTGAAAAGTTAAAAGAATTTATCGACGATAAAACTCCGGCGCTCGACTACTGTAGTAAACTTAGCCAAGCCAAATCAGGACCTATTTCTACGCCGCAACAAAAAACGCAAAATCAAAAAAACACAATCGCGACGGATGATTTAGACGATGATCTTCGGCTCGAAGCCATTAAACCTTTTTTTAAAACAATACTCAAACAACCTGAAACACAAAAATTGTTATACATGGTCATGAGAGAGGAAGCATTTTTAAATCATTCGCCCGAATCAAAATCGGATGGGATGTTCGAAAAAGCTCAATTTTATAAACAGGCCTATTCGGCTTTTTCGGAAATGAAAGAAAATCTTCCGCAGTATGAATCGGTGGTTGATCGAAGTTATTTGATGTATAAATTAAATGATTTATTAGTGTTTAAGCCGGAATTACAAAACGATCCACGAATCATGAAATTTTGTGAAGAT
Organism: Pseudobdellovibrionaceae bacterium; assembly: GCA_014378775.1. GTDB lineage: Bacteria > Bdellovibrionota > Bdellovibrionia > Bdellovibrionales > Bdellovibrionaceae > Pseudobdellovibrio. Next base: position 764 of record JACMMZ010000037.1, on the reverse strand, counting down.
AACGAGGACGAATCTAATTCCTATGCGCCGGTTGATTTTCAAAACGAGAAACAAGTTTTCGAGCGTTTGATTCAAGAACTCGGTGTCGATGCGAAATCGATCAAATATGATCCTGAATATAAAACCACTCTCAAGCTCAATTTCTCGAAAGATAATCTGCAAATCAGCGGAGGCTGGTTAGAAGAAATCCTTCCCCAGCCTAAATAGTTATTTAAACTCTAAACTCCAACTGTTTAAAAACCCCACGTCACGAGCTGCCAAGTCTTGGACTGAGATTTGATAAACTCCTGGTTTACTTTCGACCCCCAAAACCGAAGTCAGCTCGAAGACTTTATTGATATCATCGGTTCCGCCTCCAGCCCGAGAATGGAGTACTCCGACAATACCTGATGGAGAAGTCACTTTAATCACGAGATCACCAATGTAACTGTGTGTAATATTCACTGTAACATAAACTTTTCTTTTTCCTGGTACAGCGTCTGCAGTTAAAGCACTTTTTATTCCCGAAGCATTATTATCTGGAATAGTTAAATGAGCGGTTACGGCGTAGCGATTACTGACTGAAGGTAGATCAGGCGAAGTGATAACGACCGGAAGGTATTGTTTCACCGCGGAAATTTTTGTAATGTCTTCCCCGCGGCAGGAATCTTCTGCGCAAACGTTCGAAATGTTACAGTTGCCTTGTGGGACGAAATCATTTTCCCCGCGGACTAAAATTCCTTCGATAAATCCCGTACGGGCGTTGAAAACGGCGGAACCAGAGT
>JACMMZ010000036.1 GCA_014378775.1 Pseudobdellovibrionaceae bacterium | reverse complement strand
TGTGCAATGCAATAATTGGCTAGTTATTATTAATCTGGATCTTAAACATCTCGGTGTTCGACCAGCTCGAATAATTTTCACCCTCTTCGCTCCGTACACGCCAAAAGTATTCGCCGGCGTCGACCTGTTCTGTCACCAAAAGTTTAGGCTTTGCGGTAAATGAAGATTGAACGATAGCTGAAAAATCTTTGTCCCGGGCAATTTCGACGCGAAATTTTCGGGCTTCTTCACTTTGGCTTAACCATTTTAACCACACATACTTGGCGGCATTTTTTTGAAAGAAGTAAAATTTATCATTAATTCCTTCCTGGATCAAGGGCGCAAGAATGTTGAACACTTTGTTGTAAACGACTTCTCCCACATCAGAAGAACTGATATCACGGCCCCTCGTATCCAGAGCACGCACTTGATATGAGTACTTACCAGTCCGAGGTACTTCCAAAGCACTCGCGAGTTCACGCGTAATTGTTTTCCTAACCGGTTTTTTACTTTTTTTATCAATCAGTTCAATCACATATTTATCTGCGTAAGGAACTTTTGACCATGAAACATCTACGGCGGTGCCTGCAATCCCACGATCTCGAGGATTCTTAGCTTTGTATTCTTTGGTGACTTTAAGTTTATCCATTTTAATTCGGGGAAACGTGACCGTTAACTGGCCGATTTCAGAATTAGAACTGATTGCCTTTTCGAATCCAACCGCGCGAACGCGGTAGAACATATTGTTTGAAAGCTTTTTTAACGTTAGCTGATTGGCGTTTGTTTTAAATGGATCAACTTGAATGAAATCAGGCGTATTTGAAACATCAACTTCGTAAGATTTTGCTCCGTCAACTACTGACCATTTCAAAACTTGCGGATTTTCCCCCGAAACTTCGTACTTGATGTCTTTGTTCTCTAAATGCGGCGCGGATAAAGACGTTGGTGTGACTGAGGCCGCATCGAAAAATTTTTCAATTTGACCTAAGACTCCCGTTTCAGCCACTTCGTCGAAAGTGGTCGCGATATCTTTTTTAGTTTTTCTTTCTTCAAAATTTTTGGCGTTGACGACAGACTTGGTGTCGATTTTTACGCTGCCACATTTTTCACTCTTTTTGAGACTAATTGAACCTTGGTCTTTGTTCAAATCGAGATTTTCTCCGCAATCGGCAATGATAATATCATCGACGACGTTTTCTAGCTGAACGCCTCCATAAGGAATATCCAGAACCATTTTCTTACCCTTGTAACTAAATTTGATCAACGAATTCGGAGCCACAACAATCAGTTGACCGTTTGATAATTTAACGGTCACGCTGGATTCGGCTCCGGTAAAAACACTGTCGCCTTCGATTAATAAATCCTTTGGCTTCAAATCATCCCAGAAGTAATTAGCAATGTTTTTCTTTCGTACGTCTTTTCGTAATTGTTCAAAAGATCCAATTGTTTCCGACGAAAGCGAACGCGATCCTCGGAACAACGAATCGTTTTGCATGAAGTAAGCACAAATGATCGCAATAAGAAGGCAAACAACCGTTATAACTCTGTTTTGTTTATTTTCAAAAAAATTCATATAACAAGTATCGCCGCGAAATGAGATTAACTGAAGATCTAGTCTGGTCCAGAATGACTTTAGCTTCAACCTAAATGATTTCCTATTTAATTCATTGAGCTGTTTAAAATTATTAAATTGGTCTAGGAGTCTTCATCTGGCGCTTGAGGTCTAGGTGGACCAGAATCGACTAGCCGGCTCTTACTCGACTTGCCTTTCTGCAAGATAAAAAACAACATTAATCATGATCAAATTCAACAGCTTAAAAGCCAAAATCATTACCTTATTAACCGTCACGACTTTAACCGTAGCCTTTATTTTATTTTATCTTTTTCTCAATTTTTATAAAAAAGATAAAGTCGCTTATATTTTCGAAACGAATGCAGCAACTTTAGATACTGTTGCAGAACAATTTCGTCGTGAAGTCGAATTTAGCTCAGAAATTATCAAGGTCCATTTAGAAAATACCAAAAAAAATAAAAAGCTATCTTTGTCTTCAGCTGATACTTTGCCAGAAGATTATTTGATCGATTCAATGGCGGTTTACCAGAAAAAGCCTCGATTCAAGTTAGTCGACAAACTTTATAAAAAAAATATAAAAGAAATGACGGAAAGCGATGTTCAACGTTTGATGGGGGCTCAAGCTACAAATGACGAACAAGTGGTTTACGTCGATAACATGATGGTCACGGTTGTTTCAGGTTTTACAAAAGAGGAAAGTGCCTGGGTTTTAATTTACCAATTCCAATCCTCAACTTTACAAGCTTACTTCAAAGCTTCCGACACCGTTAACACGGTATTAATCAACAAAGGTTCAACTAACGGCGTTGGAAAATTTCAATACCCGCAAATCGACGAGAAGAGATCGCCTGCCGTGAATCAGGAAATTACAGCGACGGTCGTTCCGCAGCTCAGCCAGAATTCGTTGACTAGTATGATATCGCTCGATGGCGAAAACTACTTATTTTCTTCGACTCGGTTGTATCAAACACAATCTTATTTATCTTCTTTCGTCAGCGAAGAAAAAGTTTTTGAAAATTTGAAAAGTTTAATGATTCGGTCGATATTCTTTTTCATCCTTATTAGCTCTTTAGTGGTCCTTTTGAGTTATTTTTCTTCTGATTATTTGACTCACCGATTGAAAAAGCTCACGCAGTCAGCGAAGAGCATTGCCGATGGCAACTTCGATCAAAAAATTCAAGATTCGGGACATGATGAAATTTCAACTTTAACGAGTGGCTTTAACCAAATGAGCACAGAAATTTCTCGGTTGTTGCATGAAACGGCTAACAAAGCACGTATGGAATCCGAGCTTAAGACGGCGCAAATTGTACAACAAACTCTGTTTCCTAAAAGCGAATACGATTCAGCTTTTATTCAAATTAGGGGATTCTACAACTCGGCCAGTGAGTGCGGAGGCGACTGGTGGCATTACTTTGAAGATGAAAATAAGGTTTGGATTTGGATCGCCGATGCAACTGGTCACGGAGCTCCGGCCGCTCTTTTAACCAGCGCCGCAAAATCAGCGGTCAGTATCATAGAAAATTTGAATTTGCCTTTGAAGGAATCTTTTGAACATCTTAACTTTGCAATATGTAATGTATCTAAAGAAAATATGATGATGACCAGCTTCGTTGGTCTAATTGACAAAAAGACGCTCGAATTCAGTTACATTAATGCGTCACATGAGCCCTCGATTTTAATTAAAAAGAGCACGGAAATTTCGAAAGACAGTTTGATTTTCTTAAATGAAAATTCGAATCCCAGACTGGGCCAATCTAAAGATTCGAAATTTACCAGTTCAACTTTAAACCTTAATCATGGCGACCGGATCGTATTTTATACGGACGGCGTAATGGATATACGAAACGGAGATGCTAAAGTCTACGGCGAGCGCTCATTCATGAAAGGTATCGTCAACAGTTATAATAAATCAACCACCCTAGCAGGATTTTATTCGGATTATGAGACGAGTTTGGTCAATTTTAGATCGAACACGGAGCTTATTGACGACGTCACTTTCTGTTTTTTTGAAATTAAATAATTTAACTCACACTTAAAAATTAAAAGGAACTTATGCAAAATACTCTGATAAAAATACAACAAGATGCGGGAAAAACCCAAATTGATATCATCGGATCCATTGATGAAAATTTTAATCAATTTACAAAAGACATTCCTAAATCAGGGGAAATTGAGTTTTCACTTCAAGCTTTGAAATCTATCAATTCGACCGGGATTCGCGAATGGATTAAACTTATGCAGACCATTCCGGGAACGCAAATTTCATTTTCGAACTGTCCCAAAATTTTTATTGATCAGGTGAACATGGTTAGCGGCTTTGTACCCGCCTCATCTCGATTTATATCATTTTATGTGCCTTATTTTAACGAAGATCTTGATAAAGAAGCTTTAGTTCTTTACAAATTAGGTGAGCATTTCACGACCAACACGGTTCAGGTTCAAGATCACTACAAGGACGCTCAGGGACATCTTTTCGAACTTGATGTGGTGAAATCCAAGTACTTTAAGTTCATTCAACCTTTATAATTAAGTGCAGGATAAATTAGGAAATACATGGCTGATCAGATAGGCGACGCAGAAAATCAAACTCAATCTTCGGCTCGTCGAGAGCTTTACGAAGTCTATGCCGATAATTCGGCGAAGCCACGTCACAAGAGAAAATTGATTGAAAGTCTGGATGAAATCTTTGGCTATGACTTGGCTTTTTTAGTCGGTTTAATTATGCGCAGTGAGTTTTCAGGAAACCTCAATGTCATAAGCCAATCTAATGAAATCAGCGGTATCTCATTTTCAAAAGGAAAGATCACCAAAATTGATTTAAACGACAAAGAGACTTTCATGGGCGAACTTTTGATCAAAGATGGTTTTTTAACTCGCGAAAGATTACTTCAGTTATTACAGGATCAGAGTAAACCATTAGGGGAACTTCTGATTTTAAATCAAGTTGCGACGACGGAACAAATCATCGGTGTCCTGGTTAAGCAAATGCGTTTGCGTTTGTCGAAGTACATTAATAGCAACAAATACCGAGTCAATTTTTCTGAATCGGAAATTCCAGATCAAGGGCTTTCTATCTCCTACCCTGAGTATTTAGGCTTGGCTCACGATTGGGTGGCGGGGCGATTCAATGCCGAATGGTTGAAATTGCATTACATGGAACTGAGCGAGGGCTTGGTTGAAGTACCGAAGGATTTCGACGTGTACCCAGCGGTGAAAATTCTGCCACTTTCAACCGATCTATCCAGTACGTTTAAATCTATTTCCGAGATACAAACATTTTCAAGTATTTTTAACTCGATCAAAAATGAAAAGGATCAAGAGTATTTCTTAAAATGTTTTCACTACGGAATCATGTCTGGCCAGCTGACGCTGAAGCATAATCCAGATGCCGAAGCCAATTCTGATTCAATTTTGAAAAATATCTATATGGTTTGCAATAAAAAAACTGGCGTTGAGTTACTGGAAACGTTAGCGAACATTTTAAAATTTAAACCGACTGAAATTGATTCCATTTTTCAGGCGATTAATAATTACGTTCACACCTATACGGGTGATGACTACGATATGAAAAACAATATGTTCCGAATCGTATTAGAAATGCTATCCAAAAAACAATTTTACTACGATGCGATCAATAAAAAATATGCTCTTGCGCAAGATCCTCAAGCGGCTATCGATATTAATAAAAAAATTACAGAAATTTATCGTGAACTTTTAGCAAAGAATCTCTTCGTTGCCGTTGATCGTTTAAAAAAAATGAATGAACACAGCTCACAAGTTCCTAAGATCAAACTTTACATGGTATGGGCCAAAGCTTTAATGATTCATCAAAATAATATCCGCATTAATATGGCAGATTTAGACCGTGAGTTTTTACAGATTTTACCCGAAGACAAGGATACGGCAGAATACTTTTACGTCAAAGCCATTATACTTTCTTTAAAAAAAGATGAAACTTCAGCCAACACCTCCTACCAACAATCGATTAAGCTGAATCCAGAATTAAAAAAACATCCTCCATTTAAACAAGCGGGGTCATTTATCAAAAACCTATTTAAATTCTCAGTTATTCTTATATTTGTTAGCGGAGCGACTTTTAAAGGTTACGCTCAGACCGAAGTTTCCGCCGAATCTCCAGCTGAAGCACCCGCTCCAGTAACGGTGGAAACAAAAAACAAATTACCGTTTGTCTATTTGAATCAGTATTTCACTTACAAGTTAATCAATCCTGATACTTTGCAAATTAACGATACGAAATATGATTTGAACGATCTCATTGTAACGGCCAACGAAAGCAGTCTCGATATTGAACTCAAAGGTACTTTAGAAAGTTTTAATAAAGACGCGGGTTTTTTGATTCTGACAAAAACGGAAAAAAGTGCCATCGTGGTTCAATTTACTAATGCGGATGGAAAATTTTCTGTTGCTCGAAGCGGAAAAAATATCTTGGATGCGGAATATGTTTGTTTATATAAAAAGAATCAATTTACTTCGGTCCAGGTTTGTAAATCAATCGAAGCCGAAAAAGATACGAGAGGCAGTTCGCTGACAATTAATAATCAAACTGTCAATTCTGAAGGCACAGTCATTTTAAATGAGACAAATAATCAAAAAATAATTCTTAGTCTTAGTCGGAAGAATAATGATTTTATAAAAATTGAGACCATAAAACGAGTGGTCTTGCCGGTGAAACTTGAAAAAGCAAAGGACTCGGAAGATTTTGACATTCAATTTATTGACGCCGGCAATTCTCGCTTAGCCTGGGAAGATAAAATAAATTTAAATCAAAATTATTTTGATCTTAAATTTGATGAACTGATGACTTTAAAACAGGGAATTTATTTTAACAATACGATCACTGTGGAGAAGGGTTTATCGCAAACTTTTATCGATCGAGATCAGATTCAGAAGAAATACTATAATAAACTAAGCTTTGAACCGATTCTGGTTTTTAGCGAATTAGCTGGTAAATCAGCAACGACCGAAGCTATTTTAAGATCAGATTTGGCCATTGGAGTGAGTATTACGGGCGATCATTATTTGGAGAACAGGAATAACGTTTACGGCTCATTTTCTTATTACAATTCGAAACTGAGTCTGACGACCAATAACACCCGAATCCTCAATCCTGAAACGTCTTTGATTACCTTAGCATCCGGTTACAAATACAAACTCACTGATAAATGGGATTTTGCCATCGAAGGGCGACTCCAAGAGGATACGTTTTTCAATCAAGTTAACTCAACGACGATCGCCTTAACTAAATCTTTGATTAAAGTGGTCGGAGTTGTTCCTGAGTACACTTTTTACAACTCAGGAAAAATATCTTTAAGCTCAAGCCTAGGGGCTTATATTTTACTCCCCACCGATGTTCCCAATACATCAACCACTGCCCTGGGCACGTTATTAAAATTTGATATTAGAAGTTTCTATAAAGTCAGTTGGGGGCGCCTGACTGGCGGAGTTTCCTATGGTAATCGTAATCAAAAAAATGATGTGTATACTTACAACGGGGCTGAACTGACTTACCGTGCGGGACTGATTTATTTATTCTAGATTCGGTTTTTAATCCTTAAATTCAGGGAGGAAAAACCGAGCTTCCAAATCGTTTAATCCGAATTGCTGAAGAATTTCTTTGATCTTATGAGCGAAACGATGACGAGGTTTTTCAATTTTTTTCGCAATGATCAGTTCGTTTTTCATCGAATGTTCAAAGCCCACGAGCTCCGTCACGGTAACTTGGTACCCAAAAGCTTCAAGTTGCAAGCATCGAAGCACGTTGGTCAAATGGCTGCCAAATTCGCGAGTATGCAAGGCGTGCCGGTAGATTTCAGTCACGGCGGGTTTCGCTAAAAACTTTTTACTTTGCTTCAGATGGCTGGCGACTTCGGCCTGGCAACAGGGAACCACCACCACAAACTGCGATTCGCGTTTAAGAGCGAATTTAATCGCATCATCCGTGGCGGTGTCACAGGCATGTAAAGCCGTAACGATATCGATATCACCGGGAATTTGATCCGAGATCATGGATTCCGAAACGGTGAGATTTAAAAAACTCATGTTTTTGAATTTGAGTCTTTGCGCTAAATCTTGCGACTTGGTCACTAATTCTGGGCGGGTTTCTATTCCGTAAAGATGACACTGATCTTGATAGGATTTATTTTTAACGAATAAATCATAGAGTATAAATCCCAAATAGGACTTCCCCGCCCCGTGATCAATTAAATTCATTTTCTGCCGAGATTCTACAGTTGCTTTCATCAATGGCTCGATGAACTGAAATAAGTGATTTACTTGTTTTAATTTTCGACGGCTGTCCTGGTTAAGTTTTCCGTCGACGGTCAGAATGTGCAACTCTTTTAAAAGTTCGATCGACTGGCCGGATTTAAGAATATCTTCCATTTACAACTTCCCCCAGGATTTCATGAGTTCCGCTTCTTCCGTCGATGAAGCAACTTTTTTAAATTTCACTCCGGGACGACCCTTGACCTGCGCTTCGCATTCGGACCAGGTTGAATACTTGGTCACCACTCCGTTAATCAAGCTTAAGTACCACGAAGCTTTTTTTTCTCCGGCCGTTTTTTTCCAACTATTATTTTCAGGAATAACTTCGGTTTTCGCGGGCACCGTCACATCAAAAGAATAAAAAGTGGTGGCACCGCTGTAAAGATCAATAGTATCATTTTTAGAAAAAGCCACGGCGATTTCATCACAACGCTCGTTACCAGGATCATTATTGTGTCCGCGCACATAATCCCATTGAATCTTGGAAGAAATTTTTTGAACCGTCGATAAAAGTTCTTCCCATAAGTCCTGATTCGTCACCGCATCGCCTGCCGAATTTTTCCAACCATTGCGCTTCCAACCAAACACCCACTGGGTAATTCCGCGAATGACATAAACGCTGTCCGTGTAAACCTGAACTTGAGCGTCAGAAACCTTTTGAGCCAATATAAAATTCAACCCCGATATCACCGCCTGAAGCTCCATCCGATTATTTGTCGTCTGCGCAAAACGACCACCGAGCTCGGTGACGTACTTTAAATCGGCAATGACGATTGAGCCGTAGCCGCCAGGACCGGGGTTACCGGAACAGGCGCCGTCCGTGTATAAAATGAATTTCATATTCGCGAGAGTACCTCAAATGAAAAAGGCTGTAAACTTTCATTTACAGCCTTTTTGAGCGATCTGGTTACTAAGAGAGGAAATTATTTCTTATTACTTTGAGCCGCTTGCATCGCCTCAGCTGTTGTGGGAAGAGAACGAATGATTTCGCTATAAAAATTCGAACTTTGTAAACTACCTTTTACGAAAGCTTCCACCACTTCGGCTGGCAAGTCGATGACGACTTCAATTGCCGCAAGAATTTCTGCGCTGGCACCCGCTGGGATCGTTACAGGCTTAGTTGGATCTTTTTTCTCAACTAACAGCGCCGCTAACAATTCTTCTGGCAACGTTTCCATGTTCGAAGTGGCGGTGTAGTTGTAAATCGCATCGTAAGCAATCACGTTTTTTGGTCCGGCGACATAACTTATTCCCGTTATGTCGACTTTTGAAAAGTCTTTCTCCCAAGATATGTTCTCGCCGGTCGTGTACTTCCTAACGAGAGAAAAAGCATTTGAGATATTCATGTCCTGAGAATTACTTCCCGTAATATTGGTATCAATGCTATTCACGGCTACTCTGTTTGCGACAAGCTCTTGGAACGAAGTTGGTACAAACGAATTAACTCCAATATTTTGTGCTATGATTGGATGCATGGGAACTTCAATAAGCTGCGACGATGTTACATCGTAGCTGATTTTCAAATTTTGTTTTGAACCATCAATGATAAATTCAACGTCATTTTCCAGCTGGCCAGTCATAACATCACTAAATAGTTTTAACATAACCGGCGCCGCATCCGCCTGGCTGAGGTAATTATCTGAATACCGATCAAGATCAAATTGACCGAGCTGACGCTTCAATAAAGAATCTAAAGCTAAAGCTTTATCAATCCAAATTCCACGAACATCAATCGCGAGCGAAGACTCCGATGGATTATCGTACGATTTCTTCGAATTGATGTGCTTTCCGCCCTGACCGATCACTACAAGAGTGGTTGTATCAGGTATACCTGCATTTTTTGCCAATTCAGCTAGGTCACGTTCGTCTACTTCGGAGCAATTGATATATCCGGGATTCAGTCTTGATAATCCAACGATGCCGACTAATTGAGAAGTCGATTTGTCTGCAAGTGCACATTGAACTGACGGTGTCGCCAAAATCTTCGTGAAAAACGCAGCCACAAGCGCGCTGCTTTCTTGATAAGGTTTAAGATACTCATTCGTGGTCCATAGTGGGTGGCCTTCTGGAATCCCGTACACATTTCTGTATAATTCTTTAATTTCCGTCACCAAACGTAAATCTAAGAAAATTCCACTGATACGTCTGGCGTATCGAAGGTCTTGCATTCCAAGACTGAAATCTGCGCGATTATTTCTGAAGTTGCGCTGAGAATAATTTTGTTCGTAATCTGCAATGTGATTTTTGACGATACTAACGATGTCAGTTCCTAAGTCAAATTGAGCACAAGTAATACTTCCGCCTAAATTCTGATCGGTACAGTATTTATATCCTTTAATACGATCGCCTTGACCAAGTTGGACAGCATTAATGGTTGAATCGACTTTAACGATTTTTGCCGCTTTTGTTACTCCATCGATGACTTCAATTTCACGATTGTATCCAAAACGTAAAGCTGCGATATCGTATTTACCAAATACTGGTAATGTTTTTAAATCATTTCCGTAGTCCATGACTGAACTAAACGGAGCTTCATGATCTACATCTAATTTTTTCAATTCATCAGCAGAGTAAAAATTTGCTAAATCGGTCGAAGCTTCAAAGTTGTGACGTAATCCTAAATTATGACCCAGTTCGTGGATTAAAGTATTCACCCAAATATCTGGTAAAATTTTGTCTATCACGGTTTGCTTATCGCTGTCCGATAAAGCTGCCCAGGGCGCTAAATCATCGCTGAATTTTGCTAAGAGTCGCTCGCTGATTCCTGACAAAGCACCTTCAGCATGATTAAATGCACAGTTTTTTACTTCGTTCAAATAACGGAGCTTTGATTTCAAATCAGTTCCGGAATACTTGTTGTTGATTCTCTTAGATAAGGATTGCTCGAAAGTTGCAACTTTTGCATTATTTGCGCCCGATATGCTATTCGCATCGAAGGAAGAGAATTTCAATTTTTTTAGGAGTTGGTCATTGCTGAGGCTAACTAAGCCGGCACTGGAATTTTTTCCGTTACCAGGTCGTGATTTTTTTTCGCCTAAAGTTGGAACTAAAGTTCCGGCTTGAGCTCCCAAATTTTTGTTAGGAACTGTAGGAATTAAAGATTTATGATTTTTTTCATATTTAATTCTATTTTTCTCGGCAACAATGTCATTATACGTGTACTGCACAAACTTTTTAATGGTTCCCAAAAACATGATAGTTCGCGCAGAGAAAATTTCGCCTGTCACTGGATCTTCAGTTTGTGGTCCATAACCTATCACCGATGAGGCTACAGGATCTTCAACTAATACGATCATGCTGTTGCGGATGTCGCCAGGTGATTTACCTGCGGGTTGTTTCAAATTTATTCGAAAATTTACGCCAGCTTTTTCTAAGCCGTCATTTACATTATTCACAGTCTTTATGGTTAAATCGTTAACTAGTTTATTTTCTGGCTTCGCGAACTCATCACTTAAGTAATAAGTAATTTCCTTACGATTAGGATTCCAACGATTCATGATTTGCTTGGTGCTATCGACCGTGTTGTTGTGATCAACATCTAATACGACATTTTGAGTTGCGAAAAATCCGAAAAGATTCTCGTCACGTGATGCCACTGGGTAAGAAACAGTTTTATAATCAGGTGAAAGTACTGATTTTGTTTTAACCATGGAATATTGGTAGATAGCGGTAATCGTCGCATCAGATAATTTGTTGATTTCATTGAGGCAGTTTATGCTTGTAACAAAAGTACGTTCGACTTTGAAGTTTATAGCATCTGATTCGATTTTTGCATCAATAAGGCGATTTGATTTTTCCACGTAACAGTTTTCGCCATTAGTCTGACTATCAAGGATCGGAAGTAATTCGAGTTCTGTCGATTTAAATTCGTCAAACTTAACTTTGATGGCGTTTTTTTGCATCCATGATATATTTGAAGCTTCTTCCTCTTTATTGGTGCACTCACCGAATTTGTCTTTCGCACATTGGTATTGAACATGAGTAATCGGAATCTCTAAAACCATTTTGTTGTTTGTCGTATTCGACGCGTAACGCTGATCGCGCTCCATTTCAATTACACGAATCGATTTTTCGCCGATTTCTAATTTGACCCGTTTATTTTCACCAGTAGAAAATGGTAACACTTCAGAGGCTGACATGCTTCCGTTTTGCTGAGAAGAAGAGTAAATATAGTCACCTTGAGTATCGATAGTCGATTTTTCATAGCTCTGATCTTTGGAATCCGGAGACAGCTTTTCAAAAGGAATTTCTTTTGTACAGCTTGTTAGAGCTAAAAGAAGTGCTCCCCCTAAAATCAGATTTGGTCCTATTTTGTTTCTCATTTGTGTATCCCCTGTCTTTTATTAATTCTTTAAAATTTCTTTTATTTTATTTTTAATTTTTAGTATGTGTAGGAAAGTCCAAAACGGTAAGATCCGGTATTTTCGTCAAACACTTTGATGTTTGAATCCACACCGTTCGACTTCAGAGCATTACCGTCAGTCGAAGTTCCGATGTTCATCGCTAAGTATTGATTAACCTCGTAACTTAAATCAGCATCAAAAATAAATGAATATCGTTCGAATCCTTTGTAAGTAAATCCATTGCGATAAGTACCTACAGTTCCTATGCTCCATTTTTCTGTGATTGGAACTTTTAAATCGAGCAAATGAGAAACGCGGTATTGAAGATTCGGTGAACCGTCCGCGTTTTGCGTGAATTCATGAAAGAAACGGACGAGTCCTAATTTATAAGTGAGATTAAAATACAAACCCGTGTAGGCGATTCCGTTTGAAGTTGAGAGACTTCCCTTTAAACGGTCTGTTTTAACGGTTTTCTCTGCCACCGGAACGACGGTACTTAGCGCATGCACCGTTTTAAATTCAGGATTGAAATCGTAACCCTTGATGCCTAATGAAATAGTTCCATCAGAAGCGGTTGTTTCGTGCTGACCGAAATTATCTTGGTTGATCGCAATTCTTGCTGAGCCAACGAAAGTTTCGTTAAATCTATAGATAGGCTCAATGGTCATCGTGAGACTGTTTTCTTTTGGCGTAAATTCATCTTTCTGAATTTTCTCTGCCATTTCGAGACCTAAATTTATCGCGAAAGGGCTTTTTTTAGTTAAAGTTTCTTCGATCACGGTTACACTGGTACCAATCGGAGTAGGTGCAACGCGGACGGCATTCACGGTCGAATCTTGAGCTTTTAAAACGGAAGGCGCCATCATGAATATCATGGTGCCTAGCAGAACAGTTCGCTTTAAATTTGATCGTCTCATCATTTACAACCCTATTTCTTGTGATCTTTTTTTAAACACCACCAATACCCTCTATGCGAGTTCCGTACCAGAAAAAACCAGGCATTTAGAACCCGTGTATTTCTTGCAACATAGTAAGCCTTTGAATTTGTTCAGATCTTTAGTTCACGGGCGAGGGGTCTTCATCAAAACTATTTTTGAAACCATGTAAATTGGTTACTTTTTACTACCAGTGACTAAAAGAATTACAGCTGTTAGATGACGCTGATCTCGGATTCATCGCAATGTTCGATGATTATTTTTTCTTCGAAAGGATATAAAACCACCAGCTGCACTTGGTCTTGAGGCTTGATCAAATTCATTTTTTTGAGGCATTCTGAATACCGACGAAGCTGATTCAAAGCTTTTTCAGAGTAGCTGGAGCTTCCTGTTTTATAATCTAAAATATAGACTTGATGATTAATGCGACCCCAAAGATCAATCTGACCTTGCACGACTCCAACCTGAGTCCTTAAACCAAAACCCCATTCGGTGTATCCCTGATTCAAAATTTCCTGAAAGGGAATTTGTTTTAAATGCATAAGCCAATTTAAAGCTGATTTCTCCTCAGCAGTGGCTTGAGCCAAAACGACTTCGTGAGGCAAATATTTTGTTGATTCAAATAAGCGGTGAAGATCAGTTCCTTTCTGAGCTTTACTAAGATGATCAATCATTTTTTCGTTTGCTACAGTTTTCACTGACGAATTTGCCGTGGGAATTGCACTTTCTGGATTTGATATAAGTTCGGTCACAGAAATTGTTCCCATCGAAGGTTTACTGGATGGCGCGGTAAAATTAAGTTTTGATTTTACTGGAATTTCTTCGCTAACGATATAATCAACCGGATCGATTTCTAATCCGTACTCAAGGCTTTCCAAAGTGTAGTTTTCGCTTTGATGAAGTCCTGCGACAGGCCAATTTAATTTAGTGTACCAGCTATTTGAAGCCGGCTTTTTAACGGTCTCGGCGACAAAGGAAATACTTTTTTCAGCGCGGGTAATCGCGACGTAAAATAAACGTTCATATTCCTGATATTCTTTTTCATTTAAAATACGCCTTTGTTGTTTTCCCCACTGCGACCAGGTTAATTTCATTTCCTGGTTAAGAACCGGGATACTGTATAGATGAGTGTCGGGGTTTGTGATGAACTGAAGAATATTGGTTTGCTTGGGCTTCCCACCCACTCCGGCTAAAATCACATGTTTAAACTGAAGGCCTTTTGATCCATGAATGGTCATGATCGAAACACGATTACCACTAAAAAGAGCCACTGATTCGTTTAAATTGGAACTTAAATCCTCTTGAAACGAACTAAACTGAGCCGATAAAAAATCATTTAAAATGAATTGCTCAGAACGAATATTTTGTTTGAGATTTGAAATAAATTTATAAACATTCGCCTCACGTTTTCCAGTGGGGTCTAATAAATGACTGTTCATTAAAAAACCTGAATCTAAAATGAATTTTTCAAGCGCGGCAAGAACTCCTTGTTGCTGGTAACATTCAAGGTACTGCACTAATTTTTTTCCATCTACATGCTGACCGTGTTTTAATTGCAGCCAGAGACTTTTATTTTGCTCAATTTTACCCTGACGTAACGAGACTATTTCTGAATCGGTAATAGTAAACCAGGGGCTGCGTAAAAGGATGTGTAGATTCCAATTATCGAAAGGATTAACCAGAAATTTCAGAAATGACACCAAATCAATGATTTCGCGTTTACGATCGAATCCTGCGGCAATCAAAGATTGCACCGGAATATTGTTTTTCAAGGCGTATTTTGCAAAATCAAAAATATCGTTATTTTTATTAAATAAAATACAAATTTCCCCAAAAGGAATGCCTTTTTTATTCATCCGAGCGATGTGGTTGACCAATCCAGCGTATTCGTCTTCAGTTTTCACGTAATAAGCTTGAACGTCGTTTTCACTTTGCGATATTTCTTTCGGAAGCATGGGTAAAAACTGTTCAGAAAATATTTGAGTTGTGTCATTCAAAAGATGCATCAACTTGTGATCAGACCGATAGTTTGTATCCAGCTGGATGAGCTCGTGATTTTTTTGTCGCGACTGATTTTCCTTTTCAGTAAAAACTTCGGATCGTGCTCCGCGGAAAAGATAAATACTTTGCTGAGGATCACCTACGGTGAACTGTGACTGACTACCAATAAGAGCATTGAGAATTTTGACTTGCAAAGGGGAAGTGTCTTGATATTCATCAACCATAAAATAATCATACTGACTAGAAAAATTTTGCACCTGTTGCGGGAATTCTGTAATCAATTTTAAAGCTAAAGTTTCTAAATCATTGATTGAAATCTGACCGGATTGTTTTTTAATTAATGAAACCCGTTGATGAAATTCACGAGCAAGTCGATCAAACAAAGAATTAACCGCTTCGTGAGTCACAATAAATTCATCGGAATCTAACGATTCCCATAAATCTGATTCAGACGAAAAGTAAGCGGAAATTTTATCATGAATGGAAATTTCAAATAAGTGTTTAGCTTTAGGGAATGAAGGTTTCGAAGCTTTATTTTCGAAGATTTCAAGAGCTTTTGCAAATTCGCCGGTCCGAAACGCATGAGCAAATTTTTCGATAAATTCAAAATAAGGTCCCCAGCTTTTATGACTTGCCATCTGAGGTTTGATTCGCAAAATTTCGTCGAAGTCTACTAAGGCTTCCCTTATCTTTTTTTGTCGAAGCTCTTTTAATATATTCTGACCCACATACTGAATACTGTGCTCCGATGAGCTTTCGTGAAACTTGATCGCTAAAGTGACCAAGTCTTTGAAATTGTAATGATCTAGCAAATCGATGTATTCGGGATGCACCTTGAAAATCGATTTCAATTCGCGGTAATAAGTTTTATACAAAACTTTATGGTCACAGACTTTAATGTCACTGGATAGACCGAGAAGATCATGATTTTTTGATAACATCAAACTTAGAACACCGTGGATGGTCGAAATGTGAACCAAAGATTTTTTGTTGATGTACTGGAATAAATCCTGACGCCCTAAATTCATGGCGTGTAGGAGTAATCGCTCTTTCACCTCTTGAGTGGCTTTGCGGGTGAACGTCGTCATGATAATTTTCGGAAGTTTGTTGTACTGGGATTTGTAATATTCAACAAACTCAAAAAAAGTTTTGATCAATGTCGTCGTTTTGCCGGCTCCGGCTCCGGCACGAATGAATCTGGATGGAAAGGGGGTTTTTAATTCTAAAGGTGATGAGCTCGACATAATGTATTCCAATCACACGAGGTGCAAATGTCTACCTTGAACGGCCGCGCGGTAAAAATTCCGGCGTGTAGTTTTTGCTCAAGATTTAAAATATAGTTTTTAAATTCGGACTTCAAATTGAGGTAAGTCTCATTGGAGACCACAGATTTTTTTCTTGGCTGGATGGCCTGATAAATGTCGGAAGTTTCAGCTGCCGCTTCATTCATAATCCCTTTGTAAACTTCCATATTTTTATAAAAAAAGTAATAAGCCGCTTGGTCTTTCAAGTTCAACGTCTCCTGCAGAGCCAGCATATAAAATAACATCTGAAATTCTTTTTTACCCATCCAGTTAACACCATAACTGGTGCCGTCTGAAGCGGAGCGTTTATAATCAAAAATGACAGCGGCTTCGTCATCAAAAACGTCAACTCGGTCAATTCGTCCGTTCACCGAAATTTCTTTTAGCTTTAGTTTGAAATCCAATTCGACGAGGTGTTTGATCGTAAGCCCTGCTATCCGTTTATTTTCAAATTGGGAAAACTTCACGGCCGTCTCCATCAACTTTTTTTTCTGAGCCTGCCAAAAATCATCCATATTTAAATAGAGTTTATAACCCTGACGTAGAGTGTCTAAAAAGGTGGAAGTCTGCAGGGCATCGAAGTTTTTGTACCTTTTATCTGTCACGAGATATTCGAATAAACTATGAGATACGGATCCTCGCTGGCGCGGATCTAAGTCAATGGACACCACCGGATAATCTTTAAGTTTAAACCCCTTAGCGGCTAATAATTTAAAGGCACAGTGATCGTAATTAATAACGTCGGTCATGGATAATTCACCGGGACGATAGCCAGGTACAACCACTTCATGGTCATGCAGTTCTAGTTGTATTTTTTCTGTAGCCTGCTGAATAAGTTGAAGACTATCGAGGCGTGTGCCGTGGTCTTGTATATTAAACTGAACATCAGGAGCCAAGCAGTTCTCTAGAATTAAACTCGACGTGTTCAAAGGTTCCGCTTGTGAATTAAAAAGGGAACAGGTAAAAATTTGCTGATTAAACCGGTACTCAGACAGCCAACGAATATTAAATTCGGTGTGACTTTCTTCAGGGTAATTTAAAGGAAAATCGAATTCGTATTTTAATTCTTCGATATCGACTAAAGGAATCATTGTATTTGAATTTTTCTTAAATCCGGAATCATCTAACCCAAACCATATTACGTTTCGTACGTTAAACAAATGGCTGGATTGACTTGAGCCAATATCGATACCCGTCCCCTCGGCTTTATCCAGCGTGACTTCTTTTTGAGATAGGCCCGCCGTGAAAATTGAAACCCATTGATCTACGCTGACTTCCAAATCGGTGGTTCGAGAAAGAAAATCTTTAAACGCTATTTCCAGGTAACTTAAAGCCACTTTATTTTCAGCCAAATTTAGATCAGACCATGTCTTAAAAACAACGGCAAGAAAAGGCAGACGTTTGATTCGATCTTTCAAATTAATTTTATGATAGAAAATTTTCTTTATTTCATCCTGACGGAATAAATCTTCGGCATCCATCAGTTCAAAAAACTGGGCTTTAAATTTTTCGTATTCTAAATGGTCCGGCGCTTCAGCTTCGCCATAATAAGACTGCTCGAGACTTTCCCAGCTGACGTCTCGGGATAAGCTTTTTATTTTAGAAATTAATAATTGGAAGCAACCGAGGCTCAACATGGAGGCTACATTTTTTTTATTGTAAGGAATACCTTCTTGATCTAAGTGAATTTTCAAAATCGGCCAGTATTCTTCTACCCGAGGAGACATCAAGCCAATATGGATGGGTTCAGATCCTGAATCGATCCAAGCGCGAACTTGACTGACGATGTATTTTATTTCTAGGGCCTCTGTCGAAAATCGCATGTAATGACTTGAATTTGAAATTTCATCCTTAACTTTTGACGAAGTTGTAATTTGTGTAGACTGAGCGGAGTACCCGCTGTTGGTGGCATAGGTATTTAATAAATAGCGGTATTTATCTTTCCAATCGGGATTTGGCACGAAAACTGTCACGTCATTTTTTTTTGACAAGATTTGAAAAATTCCCATTTCGACAGAAGTCATTTCGGATCCCAGATCAAGATAAATATGTTTCTGCCAACTAAAAAAATTCATATCTAAATTTTGGATAAAACTAGGAATCCACTGACTATCAATAACTTTTTTTTCACGCACTAAATAATTTAAGCATAAACGTGAAATAAGATACCATTTGTACCAAGTTTTATTTTTTGTTTTCATCCAGTCCTGGATAATTTCATCGGACTGAGGACTTAAAATGACCGGAGCTAATTCGTTGAGGTAACGGTATACGGTCGAATGCTGATGCGGTTCTAATTCAAAATCTTTGAATTGATCAGAATGAATAAAATTTTGCACCAGTATTTTTATAAAATCTGAACTTACAACGGATAAATCAGGACTCAGCCTACGTAACCAGAGGCGCCAGAAATCGCTGATACGTAAAATAGAATCATCTAAAAAGAATCCGTCTTTGTTT
The DNA here is from genome assembly GCA_014378775.1 of Pseudobdellovibrionaceae bacterium. Lineage (GTDB taxonomy): Bacteria > Bdellovibrionota > Bdellovibrionia > Bdellovibrionales > Bdellovibrionaceae > Pseudobdellovibrio. The sequence goes on along the minus strand of JACMMZ010000036.1, from coordinate 31,125 downwards.
AGACATCTATTTTGAATATCAAGTTTTGATTTTAAATCTGAAACGATCCAGGTGGAATTTTGCGAATTGAATTGGTCAACGTAGGTTTTAATTTCATTGGCATCAGCGATGTTTATAAAATTCAACATCCCGATATATTATCTATCTTCTTTGAAGAAGTCTTCTTTTTTTACCCATTTGGTTTTTTAATTTGAAAGCCTGATCAAAATCCAATGTGATGCTGACGCTAGCTTGGTAGCGATCGTTTCGCGCTTGACCTACGGAGGTGCCCAATTCATCTGAATAAGCTGCAGCTTCGATATTAATCAGCCATAAATCGACCCCAGCTCCGTAGGTCAGGTTCCCTTGCGAAAGGCCTGCTCGTAGATCCAAAGGTCCAATCGACATTTCTGCACCTAAGTGCAATTTCTTAGAAATATTTTCGTTAGCTTGGCGAATATGATCATATTCAAAAGCATAGGTCATATCAAAAAAACTGTATTTTGATATTTTTGAAACACCAAAGGATAAATTATCATCCTGACGTTCCGGACCGTTGCCAGTATCTATGCGGTAAGCGGTGTTTCCGATATCTTTCCACACTACCGCAAAATTTAGATTTTTATCCGGAAGTGTCGCAAGAAAAGAAACGTCTAAGGCTTCGCCAGTTCCTTTATCCTGAAAGCGAGCTTCGATGACGTTGCGGTCCGTTGTTCCGATTAAATCTGTAACCAAGATATCTTTTTTACCACTCCAGCGTTTCATATGTCTTCCGGTCAACCCAAAGGAAACATTTTCGGTAATCGGCAAGGCTCCGGCAATTAAATAGCCATATTCACTTTGAAAATCGACATTGAAAGTGGGAAAAACCGGATTATTAAAAATCTCGGAGGTGTAATTTGAACTGTAGGCACCAAAACCAAAAAATGGAAAAACCATTCCTGATTGTGCTGATGCTTCCGCAAAATAAGTTTCGCCGTATAAACCCTGAAGATCGGCGGCGGTCAGTGAACTGCTACTGGAAAAGCCTTGATCAATAAGACGTTTCGAATTTTTCGAGGCTCCAACATTGGCATCGGCAATTTTCAAACTGTAGCCTTCAATGCGTGCCAGTGCTGCTGCATTGTAAAAAAGGGCGTCTGCTCCCCGGGTGTAGGCGATGGAAGTTCCTCCCATGGCACGAGCACGCGCATTGAGATTCGGCGTAAATAATGAATCGGCCCGCGAAATTGAAGTTAAATTAAGTATTAAAAAAATAATTTTTAAGGGCATGAAGCCGGCACCCGGCTGGGGTCCCCTCCGGTTACATAAGCACCGATTCCATACTCTTGAGTGTTAACCAGATCTCGAAAAGAATCGCGCATAGGAGCCGTTATAGATGCGGGATCGGTGACTGAACATGCCGCAGATCCGACGGCATTGTTACAAAGCGTAACCACATCACCCAAAGCAAAACTTGAATAAGACCCGATCATGGTTGAAGTTACAGCTGAAAAATTTTTATTGAAAAAACCAAATCCGATTATAATATCATTAATCTGAGCATCCGTGAAACCAGTACATAAATTAATATCAGCGATCCCGTCTCCGAGTGGCGGGGAAAGATCAGCATAACCGCGAAGAGCTGTGCCGATAAGGACCATCCCAGTGATGGAGGTAAAAATATTTTGATTGTTAGTGCGACTGGCCGTAGGGCCGATTAACTCCATGGTTTGCAATGCCAAACGACACGAGACTGGATTCACCGGCACTTGAATAAAGGGCTTAGATAGATTCGACATCGCAGAACCACTACTTTGCTGAGTTAATTTGTTGGTGTAATCAAGAAAATTGAGCCCGCACTTTCCGGCATAGGCACTGGCTAAAAGCTCTCTGACCTTTGGAGTAAATTGGCCTGCCGGAGTCATTTGGTTGTTCACTATGGCAATGACCTGATCGTAACTCTGCATGTTCAAAGCATTCATCGCTTTAGCGTAATTTTCTTCATCGGGACTCAAGCTCGAAGTATTCTGAAATAAATTCTGCGAACAAGATAATGAAATAAAAATAAAAATAAAAATAATTTTTTTCATATTAGAATCTCACCATCACTTTTGTGCTGATACGACGATCTTCTTTCGGAGCAATTTTTGTTCCGACTTCTTCGCCATAAGTGGACAGCTGCCAGCTGACTCTTTCGCTGGCGATTTCAAGCCCACCCGAGGCGTAACCCTGGTTGGCCCCCAAACGGAGATAAAAAATATCATTCCAATTAAATTCGACTCCGACATGAGTCCGTTTCGTAGCGAAATCTTCCTGACGGGCATTTTGCAAATCCCGATACTCCACCGAAAAAACGCTTCGAAATCCACGCGAGTGAATCGGCATAATTGATAGTGCAGCGTCGATAGTTTGTTTCACCACTTTCGGCCGATTGAGAGTCGACAATCGAACCCCGGACGCATTATTAAATTGCATATCACCCACATCGTGAGCCACCAACGCTAACGTTGGGAAATAAACCACCGGGGCTTGAAGCATCAAAGACAAATCAATCCCAATTCCCGTTCCTTCTGAGCCTATACTTTTAAGATCTAACGCGGTTGTAGGATCTAAAGTTGGATTATCGACTTCGATGCGATTGATAGCTTTAACCGATCCACCGAGCTTCATTCGTCCGTCCCAAAAACTTTGATTTGCGCCAATAACTATTCCAATATCACTTTGATATATTGTATCTAAGGCCGTTCCATTGGTGTTCATGATGGCGCTGATTTCATCTTTATAAATCAGACCAAAACCAAAATTGCGAATCGAAAAAGACGGCGTGACTTGTAATTTAGCGTGATAATACTGATCACGATTCGTACTGAGCAACAAACTGGTTTTTTTGACATCGGTCAGAGTCTGTGCAAATTGATTGTAGAAATGTCCAGAGACTTCGAATTCTGGATCTAACAAGGTGGCGTAGGCGCCTCGGAAACTTCCTAGATTAGCGGCGTTTCTAAAAAGAGTTGTATCATCGCTGCTGATGGCAATTTTTGCTCCACCCATGGCGTTTGATCGACTGTTATTATAAAACTCCGTCCACTCACGGGATTCAGCAACTTGAGCTAGGCATGAAATGGTGAAAATGAAGTTGAGTGAAATTAATCGCATGTACTACATATCGGTCGAGACTCGAGAAAACTTGAGCTGTTTTGAGACACTCTAGACTAAAGTACGCCCCGTCAGTTGCTCCAAATAGACGTCCACGGCTCTGATGAGTTCAAATTCTGAACCTGAATTATCAATGCAGTAGTGGGATTGCTTGATCTTCTCGAGCATCGGTAACTGGGCCTTAATTCTTAATTGCGCCTCTTCGATAGAAAGTTGATTTCGCTCCATGAGGCGTTGGATTTGAATATCTTCCTGACACCAAACCATCAAAACGGCGTCAAATTGGAAAACTAAATTATTTTCAAATAACAATGGCACATCGTAAAATAAAACAGATTTTCCGAGTTCTTCAAAAGACTGTTTGAGTTCTTGCACGCGCTCTTGGATCAGAGGGTGCAGAATTTTTTCAAGTTGCATTTTTTTTTCACCTGATGAAAAAATCAATTGCCCCAATTTTTTACGATCTATCCGTAGGGATGGATCTAAAATTTCGCTTCCAAACTGAGCTAAAATTTGAATATACCCAGGTTGTGCTATTTGAGTCAGTTCATGCGAAATTTGATCAGCGTCGATCACAGAAAAACCACGACTTTCGATCAGTCCAGTCACCGTTGATTTGCCTGTAGCTATACCGCCCGTTAGTCCTATCCACTTCATATTTATACACTTTTACATACATTTTTTTAAAGATCGACACATTTTTATCCGATCAAGAATCTGATGTCTAAAGCAGAAAAGTTCGGGAAATATTTATTACTGGAAAAGGTAGCCATTGGTGGCATGGCCGAAGTGTATTTAGCGAAGTCTTCTGGCGCAAACGGCGTCAACAAATTCGTCGCGATCAAACGTATACTTCCTCAATTCTCAAATAATCCTGAATTTATTTCTATGTTCAAAGAAGAAGCCAAAGTGGCGATCAACCTGAGTCATTCAAACATCGTTTCCATTTATGATTTTGGTATTGAAGAGGATCAATTTTTTATTGTGATGGAATATGTCGATGGTCGAAATCTCCGACAGATTATTAACGAGATGAAAAAATCGAATAAATCTTTTTCGCTTGATCAAGCCGTTTACATGATCAAAGAAACTGCCGCGGGCCTTAATCATGCGCACCGCTGTACTGATTCGCAATCAGGAAAGCCACTAAACATTACCCATCGTGATATGAGCCCGCAAAATATTATGGTATCTTTCGAGGGCGAAACAAAAGTTATCGATTTTGGTATTGCAAAAACTGAAAGTGAAAACGAAGCGACGAAAGCGGGAACCTTAAAAGGTAAATTTTCTTATATGAGTCCAGAACAATCTGAAGGCTACCCTATCGATCCACGCACAGACGTTTTTGCCTTAGGCATTATTCTTTGGGAATTATTAGCAAATGATCGATTATTCACGGGCAGCAATGAAGGCGCCATTCTCAGAAAAGTACGCGATTGCCAAATCCCTGCCATTCGTAAAATTAATCCCTTGGTTCCGCAGGAACTTGAGCGCATCGTCATGAAGGCTTTAGCCAAAGATAAAAATGTTCGCTATCAAACAGCCGCCAATTTTCATAAAGATCTTAATTTATTTATTAATACTCAGTACCCTGATTTTTCAACCCATGATTTCAGTCAATTTATACGTGACTGCTTCAAAACAGCTTACGCTGAAGGGAAAGAAAAACTTATTTCATTTTCGAAAATAACGGCGACGGAAGAAACCTCAACGCAGGTTGTGCCTCCGATCAGCGAAACCGTCACGGCAATAGTAAATCCGCCTATCAAGCCCGCGGCACCCATCAGTACCGCCAGTCTAACTAAATTAAAAGAATTTAAAAATGAACCGAATCCCTCGCAAGCCGAAGGAATTAAAGTGAACTTTGATGGGTTACGATCAGCGGCCGTGACCAAGAAACCGATTGAAGCTAAATCGAATCAAGTTGGTCAAGACACAAGGCTGACCTTCACCAACGTCGGAACGAAATCGAGCTTGGGCAAAAACTATAATTCAAATTCTAAAAACTCGGCGATGGATTCACTTCCAAAAATGGCTTTGATTTTAATTTTAGGCGTGGTCGGATTTTTAGGTTACAAAAATTTATATAGTCCAACAAAAAAACGAGAAATAGCTCGCAAAACTGAACAAGACAAACAAGCTGAGTCTGGTAAAATTGAAATGGCCGCAATGGCACTGACCCGTTTATCGATATCAAGTGAACCGAGTGGAGCTAAAATTTTTGTGGATGGTGTCAGCGCCAATCAATATACTCCAGCAATCGTAACTGTTACGTCTAATAAGCCCGCGACGATTACGTTGACCAAAGAAGGCTTCTACAAATACCAGCAAACTAAAACTTTCAATTCTGCTTCGACTTTGTCCGCAACCCTTCTGCCCACTCCGGCCATGGGCTATTTAAATATCATTATTCGTAACGGCGGAGAAAGTCCGGCTATTTTTATTAACGGCATTCGATTGACCGAGAAACTTCCAATCGTTGAATATGCCGTACCGGCCAATCAGGAACTTGAAATTGAAGCCAAAAATCCATTTACTAATTCTATGGATAAAACCAAAGTCAAAGTTATGACGAACAAGGTTCAAACGGTAGAACTTATTTTAGGTCGCAAACAGCAATGACATCTATTCACCACTGGATATCAAAATTTAAACAAAGACCTGACCAAATTGCCATCCGCTTCAAGGGACCGAAAAGCAAAACTTGGAAAAATATCACTTGGGGTGAATACCTCAAAAAGATCGTATTCATCGCAGAGTTGCTAGCGAAAACTAAACAGAAACACAAAATCTCTGGCCGCCAAAATAATATTGCGCTTTTATCTGACACGCGCTGGGAATGGGGAGCTGTCGATATCGCGACAATCGGCAATAATGACGTTTTAATTCCTCTGTACCCCAATCAAACCGATTCAGACTTTTTATATATTCTGGAAAACTGCCAGCCGGCGATTTTAGTTTTAGAGAATAAAAAAAATCTAGCCCAGTATAAACGAATTAAATCCAAATTAACTTTTGAACCTGCAATTTTGATCGTCGAAGAAATGAAAATCAAACATGAAAGCATTAAACAACGACAAATTGATGTTTTCTTGAACCGCATGAAAAAACTAAAACCAACCGATACTGTTTCCGTGATTTACACATCCGGAACGACCGGAAATCCTAAAGGCGTCGTTTTAACTTCGGGCGCGTTAGTTTCAGAAATCGTAGAAGTTTTTGATTTATTCGACTTGTTCGAAAAAGATGGCGTGCAAAAAACTTCGCTGGCTTTTTTGCCGTTCGCCCATGTGATGGGTCGGATTGAACACTGGGGAAGCTGCTACGCCGGTTACACTTTAGCTTTCGCCGAATCAATCGAAGCCTTGAAGAAAAACTTAGAGGAAATTAAACCCGATTTCTTAGTGGCCGTTCCTCGAATTTTTGAAAAAATTTACGCAGGCATTATCAATAAAATAGAAACCCAGCCTTTGAAGAAAAAAATGTTTGATTACGCCTTAGATATTTCAAAACAAGTGGCCTTTAACCGATCAACGGATCAAACCATGAGTTTAAGTTTGATCCTTCAATACGAATTATTATCCAGAATCGTTTTTAAACCGATCAAAGAAGTCTTCGGAGGCAACCTCAAGTTTGCCATCTGCGGTGGTGCACCGCTAAGTGAAGATTTAGGAACTTTGTTTTCACTGATGGGCATTGAAATTCTGGTGGGCTACGGTCTGACCGAAACCTTCGCCGCAGTAACCATTAATACGGTTAAACATCACAAAGCCGGCACCGTCGGTAAACCCATCGGCGAAGTTGATATTAAATTTGATACCGACGGAGAAATTCTGATCAAAACAAAAAAAGCTCTGAAAGCTTATTACAAAAATCCGAAAGCCACGGCTGAAGCATTTACCAAAGACGGCTATTTTCGTACCGGTGACATCGGCGAATTTACCAGTGACGGTTATCTTAAAATCACCGATCGCAAAAAAGATTTGATTAAAACATCTGGTGGAAAATACGTAGCTCCGCAAAAAATTGAAAACATGCTAAAACAAAATACAAATATATCACAGGTACTTGTTGTCGGCGATAATCAAAAGTACATTTCGGCCATCATTAATCTGGAGAATTTGAATCCGGATGCGCAGATGTTGAATGGAATTAAAAAATTCATTCAACAGGTTAACTCTAACCTACCAAGCTTTGAGACTATCAAAAAATTTGAAATTATTACGGAGCCGTGGACCACCGAGAACGGTTATCTTACGCCATCAATGAAAGTAAAACGAAAACTTTTAGAAAAAAAATATTCAGATTTGATTAGTCGACTTTATCAGTGATTTTGAATCAATCATTTTGTTAAATTTAATTCGTAGAGGCTTTTCGATAAATCGAAAGTTTAATTCACTTAAAATGAAGGTCAAAATCAATCCGGCCGGTAAAAGATAAACAAATGATTCAACGACTAGTTCATACGACAATTTAAATGCAACAATATGAACGAGATAAATCGAGTAAGAGCGAGATCCTAGCCATAATAAGACTTTGTGCAGCAGATTTGAATGCGGTAATAAATACCCTTGATCATAGGACGCCAACCACACTAAAGCGGCGCAAACGAGCGCTAATAGTCCAAGACTAAACGGTATGCCATTGGGCATGGCCGGAATATAAGCCATCAAAAAAACCAGGGCAGAAGTAAAAATGTACTTCGTCCACCCCGCTCTATTCAAAAAACGGGGATTTAAATCCTGGTAGAGCCATTTTCTTGAAAAAATGGATATTAACACTCCTAATGCAATGGCATCGGTTCTTAGCGCCCACCCGACAGACCAGTCGACGCGCGGTAGGAAAAATTGCACCAAAAAAATAAGGGCCATAACAAATCCAAAAAGATATCGACCCACAATCAAAAAGAGAAACGGCAGAACAAAATAAAATTGCTCTTCTAAAGATAAGCTCCAGTAAATACCATTAGGCCCGCAATCCATAGTTTTTCCTGGACCCCAACATTTGAGACCATAAAAGTTCGCGTATTGGAAAAAAGCGGCTTTCATATCCTGAAGATTTTGGTTAAAATTTCCAAAATGTCCGGAATTAAACCAATAAGAGCAGAGCAAATAAATGCCAATCCACAGCCAAGCCGACGGCAACAATCTAAAAAACCGCTTCAACCAAAAAGTCACAGCAGCACGAAAGTAAGAACGGATACTACGAGAGAATTCAACAAGTTTCCAGAAACTATTGAAAATTACAAATCCTGAAATACAAAAAAACAAATCAACGCCTGAGAAGAAAGTAAAATGAGAATAAAGCCCGACTAAAAAGGGGCTTGTTTGGGGTGACGGGAAAAGGTAAAAAACAATATGATGAAATAGTGTAAAAACAATTGCGAGAGCCCGTAAATATTCAATTTCGATAATTTTTTTGCTTTCGTTCATTGACTCAAACCTTCCGTACGTTGAACAGCATTTTTAAAAAGACTATTTTGAGGACTGATCTGCAGAGCTTGTAGATACCATTTATAAGACTCTTTCGCGTCTTTTAAAATAAATTCATAAGTATAACCTATATTGTAAAAAGCCGGGCTGTAATTCCGGTCTTTTTCTAACGATTTCTTAAAATAATTAATCGCGACTAATGGCTTATTTAATTTAAGGTAGACACCGCCCAAATTCAAGTAAGTAGGCGGATAGTACGGATTGAGTTCAATCGATTTTTCATAATTCGTGCGAGCCTGATCCCATAAATCTATTTTTTCTTGAACCGTGGCTAAATTAAAATAAGGCTGCGCCGTTGGCTTGATTCCAATGGATTTTTGATAATGGTTAATAGCTTTTTTGAAATCACCGTTGTTTTTATACAAAGAACCCAATAAATTATGAGCTAAAATCGAATCGCTATTTTTATCGATCGTTTTCAACATCACCGTCTCTTCGTCGGAGTACTCCGGAAGATAGCGAAAAGTCTGGTAACTTAAAACAACAGGAAAAACAGCACAGGCGTAAAGAAATTTTTTATTTTTGATCAGACTTAAAACGGCAAACAAAAATCCAATCATAGCGATCGACAGATAATGTTCGGCTACACTTGAAAATCGCATATAATATATTTCGACTAAACCTAAAATCGGGAACAGCATAATAAACGAGATGATAATACCGGAATAAAATGTATTAAGTCTGCGAGCAGTAAATATTTTATAACCACAGAAAATTAAAAACAGAGTCAGAATGATCGAAGGCAGGACATCCCAGGGATTCGAATAATCAATCACCGCCTTTTTGTAAGAAAACATCAAATCAGCGGGAATAAAGGTTTTGTAGAAATAGAAAATAAAATTTTTACCGATGAGAAAATACCGGTGAATAAAGCTTGGATCAAGAATCATCTCGGATTCCGGTGTAGGCAAAGCTCCAGCGTCCCAAAAAGTATTGGTTAAGCCTAAGACAAGTGAAACCACGAAGTAAGGCAAAGAAATTAAGACGGCGCTGATCAATTTTCTTTTTTGGACTAGCATCAAGTACGAAAGAATTATTATTGGTAAAAAAATGAGATTGATTTTTGACAAAAGCGCCAAAATAAAAAATCCTAAACTAGCTAAATAATATTTTTTTAAGACCTGATCCCGCAAACTTAAAATGAAAAAAATGACGGAAATTAAACCAAACACATTAGATAAATTTGTTTTAGCTTGAAAAGCCCAGGCCACAACCGAAACATTCATAGGATGAACCGCAAAAATGACTGAAATGAGAAAAGCTGACTCGACTTTAATGAGAGTTAAAAGTTTATAAACCAGCACAACAGACGCTAAAAATAATCCGAAATTGAGAGCATGGAAATAAATCGGATCAGAGCCGAAAAAATTTCGAATGAGCCAAAATACAGAATAGGTTACCGGCCAAAAATCGGCGTTGCGGTGTTCAAATGCTGACCATAAATTCGAAAAGTTCGATCCGGGCGCTAAAGAGGGGTTATTAAGAATATAAGTAAAGTCGTCCCAAATAAAACCATATTTCATGACCGGAAAATAAAGTAGAGCGACTATTATAAATAGAAAAATGTATATAAAAGTTTGATTTTTCAACACCCACTTAGTGTAGGTTCATGAAATGGTGTTAGTCAGTTACTTTAATATTAAAACTCGAAATATGATCGACCAACGAGGGCATATCCACAAATGGATTGCGATTACCCTGAACCGCCTGAATGGCGGAATTTCGATCGCGTTCAGCTTGATCGATGGGGTCTTCGATATTCCAACGGCGTAAGGCTGATTCTTGATCGGGAGAAATGCGTAGCTGGTAACGAGTCGCAAAATAAAAAATGGAGCGTGCGACGTTTCCACGGTGATTCATAGGCGCTTCAAAAACCGGTGATCCGTCTCCGGACTCCGATTGACCTAATTTTACGATGGGGCATTTTAAAGTCACTTTAGGGGCGACCACGTCTCCAAATTCATAACTGGCACGACGGTTATTCATTTCCGAATCCGTGGGATACAGATGATGTAAATCAGATTTTTGCGTTTCTGCAGGAAATCTTGAAGTGAATTTACTCTGCGGCCATGTGTGTTCGGTGTTAATAATGTTTCCGGTGTTCGGGGCCATCATCGGTCCGATGCTGTGTGAAGGAAAATTGGAATCGGTAAAGGTCCGTTCACAGTAAACATCTTTAACCGCGTAATCCCCGGTCGGTAAACGCTTGAGATCAAGTTTTCCGAACATGACTTTTTTAGCCGAGGTGTAGCCGATTGGTTGATGACCATTAGAAATAACTTTAAATAACGCATTTAAAAGATCTTTGTTGCTCAAATGATTGGCTTGGTATTCGTGGGAAAAATCCGAGCCGTAATACGAGGGAACTTCTTCGGAGGCGAAGGCAAAAGATGCGAAGAGAAAAAACGCTAAAAGTGACTTAAGAAAATGATTCATGCAACACCCCTCGTATGTATGAAATTCGTTTCAAAGCTTTTTATTTAAATAACGAACGGCATTTTGAAAGTCACTCTATAAAGTCACATTGATCATTTCTTTTACAGGCGATCAGGTTAAAAACAATTATAGTCATTCTCATTTCGGTACGCATCCTGCTTTGAATAGAGATGAAGCATTATGTGAAAGGAAAACATATGAGAATCTTAAGTTCGATCATGGTTTTAACCGCAACTATTTTATTAGCGTTTTTGATGTCATCTTGCCAAAAAAGCAATGACAACAATTCGAATATGAACAACGGCTGCGTGACAAATCCGGGAGCCTGTCAGCCTCATGATTACAATCAGGGATACGGTTTTCAACCCTACGCCGGAACTCAAGGTGGCTACGGCTATCCTTACGGGGCTCAAAATGGCTCTCACTACACCAATAACGCAGCTTATTTATGCAGCTGCCCGGTAGGAAGCTTACCTACCTACAACACTCACGGAGGTTTAGGTTGTGTGAATAACAATCTGATCCATGGTGGCGGTTACGCTTATTTTGAATGGGAATCAGGAGCGAGCAACAATCAGTGGAATAACATTCCTCAGATTAGCAATTACACCGGTTATAATAATCAATCGAGCTGTTACAATGGAGTTGTTCAATCTTGTTTGGTGGATCAGCCTTCGATGTGCTCGAGCGGGTACACCTGTCGAGCTTCGGCGGCTCAATCACGCCTAGGACTGTGCGTCTCAAACACCGCCAATACTGGCGGATCTCAGTATGGTGGCGGATCCCGCTAAAATTTCGGCGCGCGACATCTCGACAGTGAATAGGCCTGGTGCTAGCCTATTCACTTACACCTCAGGAGATGATCATGACGAATTCAGCGCAAAATCCCTTACTTCAAAAATTTGCCAATAAAGACGAAGCTGTTCCTTTTGATCTCATCAAAACAGAACACTTCATGCCTGCTCTGCACGTCGCTATTGACGAAGCCAAAGCCAACTTTTCACAAATCAAAAAAAACCAAGAAGCCACGTTCGAAAACACCATTTTGGCCTTAGAGCAGGTTTCCGAAAAAGTGGATACTATCTCTGGAGTTTATTTTAATCTTTTTTCCGCGGAAGCTTCAGAAGCTCATCAAGCCTTAGCGCAAGAAATTTCACCGCTGCTTTCTAATTTTTCTTCGGATATTTCTTTGGACGGCGAGATTTTTCAAAAAATTAAATTTGTTTTCGATCACCGTAAAGATTTGAAATTAAGCGGCGAAGAACTCAGTTTGACAGAAAAAATGTTTAAAGATTTTAGTCGTAATGGAGCTCTGCTATCAGAAACTGATAAACAAAAACTACGACAGATCGATCAGGATCTTTCCGTTTTGTCTCCAAAGTTTTCCGAAAATGTTTTGAAAGCCACCAACGCTTTTGAATTGTGGATCGATCGAAAAGAAGACCTTGCCGGTCTTCCTGATGGCGCTATTGAAGCCGCCGCTATTTCCGCTGAGCAAAAAGGCCAAAAAGGGAAATGGCTGATCACGTTGAACGCGCCGTCATTGATTCCGTTTTTAACTTACGCGTCTAATCGCACGCTTCGCGAAAAACTCTGGAAAGCCAACGCCAGTAAATGCTTCGGTGGACTTTTTGATAATCAAGAAATCATTTTGAAAATTGTTAAATTGAAATACGACCGAGCCCAGTTGTTAGGTTATAAAAATTATGCCGATTACGTTCTTCAAGAGCGTATGGCAGAAAAACCTGAAACAGTTTTTAATTTTTTAAATAAAATTTTAACTCCTTCAAAGATGGCGGCGGAAAAAGATCTAGCCGAAGTTCGCGGTTTTAAAAAGCAAATCGATGGTGAGGATGAAATTAAGCCGTGGGATTTTGCTTACTACTCGGAAAAATTAAAAGAGCAAAAATATTCGTTTAATGCCGAGGAGCTTCGCCCGTATTTTAAATTAGAAAATGTGATCGAAGGCGTTTTCGAACACGCCAAACGCCTTTATGGATTAACTTTCCAACCAGTATCCGGTTACCCGACCTATCATCCTGACGTAAAAACGTTCGAGGTCACGGATCAAGATGGTTACGTTGGTTTATTTTATATGGACTTTTTTCCGCGCGAAACTAAAAAAGGCGGCGCCTGGATGACAAGTTTTCGCGAACAGGGGCTTTGGGGCTCTGTCGTTAAGCGCCCTCACGTCAGCATCGTGTGTAATTTTACAAAACCAACGGACACTAAACCCTCATTATTAGATTACAACGAAGTGACCACTTTGTTTCATGAATTCGGTCATGCATTACATGGGTTATTATCGAAGTGTAAGTATAAATCCCTTGCAGGAACCAATGTATACTGGGATTTTGTAGAGCTTCCTTCGCAAATTATGGAAAACTGGGCCAAAGAAAAAGAAGGCTTAGATTTATTTGCCAAACATTTTGAAACAAATGATTTGCTCCCGGCTGAATTGATTTCAAAAATAAAAAAAGCGGAAAATTTTCAATCCGGTTTCACAAGTCTCCGCCAAGTTTCATTTGGTTTGTTGGATATGAATTGGTACACCACAGATCCTAACAGCATTACCAGCGTGGAAGCCTTTGAAGAAAAAGCCACTGCGAACACGCGCGTGATGCCGAAAGAACCGAATACCACCCAATCCTGCAGTTTCAGTCATATTTTTGCCGGAGGTTACGGAGCCGGATATTATTCTTATAAATGGGCTGAAGTTTTAGATGCGGATGCTTTTGAATATTTTAAAGAGCAGGGTTTATTTAATTCTCAAGTGGCTACTCAGTTTAAAAATTCTATTTTAAGCCGCGGTGGAACGGATCATCCGATGAAGCTCTATGTGGAATTTCGCGGCCGAGAGCCCGATGCCAATTCATTACTTCGTCGCGATGGTTTGATTTAAGGACTGATGATGAAAGAAAAAAAATTATCGCTTAAATCAAATAAAAAAATAGCCATCGTTTACCGGATTCATTCAGTCGATGCAGTTAAGATGGCTAAAAAAGTTTCAGAAATGCTCAAAGCTAAAAAATATGATTTGTACACGGCGCCTGAGCAAAAAACCATTGCGGGAACAAAAACCGTGGTTAGTTCAAATGAACTTAAAGACATGAGCTTGATCATCGTATTAGGTGGAGACGGAACGTATTTACGTGCGGTGAGACTTCTGCGCGGTCACCCGGTTCCGATTTTAGGATTTAATATGGGATCGTTGGGGTTTTTGACTTCGCATCCGGTTAGCGAAATTTTTGAAGTGATCAATCAAACTTTGAAAAATGATATGGTGCTGGAATCGCGCAGCCGCCTGCACACTTCGGTGAAATTGAAATCAGGTAAAAAAGTGGCCTTTGATGCATTAAATGATATTGTAATTGAGCGAGGATCGTTTTCTCAGTTGATCAGCACTTCGGTGTATTATGATAAAAACTTTGTAAACAATATCAAAGCCGATGGTCTCATTATTTCGACTCCAACAGGATCGACCGCGTATAACTTAGCCGCCGGCGGCCCAATACTTCACCCAGAAGTTAAAGCCATTGTAGTCACCGCGGTTGCTCCGCATTCGTTATCGAGCCGCCCGTTGATTTTTCCGGATCACCAAGCTCTCACACTCAAATTAGAAAAACAAACCAGCACCGCCCATTTAATTATTGATGGACAAAAAGTCCTCGAACTTTCGCCGGAAGACGAAGTCACTATCACTCGCTGTGAAAAAAATCATTTGATGATTCGCAAACCAAACCATAACTTTTTTAATCTTTTAAAAGAAAAATTAAAATTTGGAGATCGCTATGCTTCAGGAACTTAAAGTCTCACAGTTCGCCATCATTGATTCTCTTCATATCGAATTTCAAAATGGACTTAACATTTTATCCGGTGAGACCGGCTCGGGAAAATCTGTCTTACTGAAAAGCTTAGCGCTTTTGATGGGCGAGAAAGCCTCTTCCGACACCATTCGCACAGGCTGCACTCAAGCTACGGTCGAAGGCGTGTTTAATTTGCGCGCTCGCCCGGATTTACGAGAAAAACTTCATGAACTTGGAATAGATATCGAAGACCACAAGTTAATCGTTCGCCGTATAATTTCAGCCGGTGATAAATCGAAGGTTTTTTTAAATGGTTCTTTAAGTCCGCTATCTCAATTACGAGACTTCGTTGCGCCTTTAATTGAAGTGACCGGCCATAATGCTCCGTTGATTGAAATGACTGGCCAGCACGATAACCGAAATCTTCTTTCAAAACAGTATCATCTGGATTTGGTGGATCAATATGCCGGAGTTTGGGATAAACGACATGCTTACGATCGACAATTTCAGGAATTCACGCAGTTAAATCAAAAAATTTCGGATTTTGAAAAAAACTTCGCAACGAAAAATGAACGCTTGGATTTCTTGAAATTTCAATCCAAAGAATTCAGTCAATTGAATTTGCAGCCAGAAAAAGATGCTCAATTAGAAACCGAGATTAAACTTTTAAAAAATTCTTCCAAAGTTTTGCAGTTCTCTGACTTGTGCGATCAGTTGATTTTTCAAGATGACGACAGCGTGACGGCGCGATTAAAGACACTGCTGAAAAAATCCGTGGAATTAAGTAATGTGGATGCAAACATCGCTGATAAAATCCAAGGTTTAAATCAGGCCATGACGTTGATTGATGAGACAGTTTATTCAATTCAAAATTACACCAAAAAAATTGATACCGATCCGACATCATTGGATCAAAAAGAAGCTCGTTTGAGTCAAATTCGAAAACTTCAAAAAAAGCATGGCGATGACTTAAGTCAATTAGCCACTCATTTTGAAAATATGGAAACTGAAATTTCTGCATTAGAAAATTCAGAGGCTCACGTGGAAAAATTGAAAAAACAAGCAGCTATTTTGAATTTGGAATTAAAGAAAAAAGCCGATGATCTGCATAAAATTCGAACCAGCAAGTGCACCCAGCTGGTTCAAAAGGTCAACGCTCAGCTTTCAGATCTGAATATGAAAGGCGTTACTTTTGATATCCAGGTCAATTCTTTGCCCCATTTGACCGCCACTGGTAACAGTGAAGTTGAGTTCTTATCTCAAACGTCCCCTAAAGATCCTAAACGCCCAATTGCGAAGGTTTCTTCCGGCGGAGAATTGTCTCGGATCCTTTTAGCTTTAAAAACCGCTGTGGGTAAAATTAACAGCTTACAGGATCTGCCTCGAACTTATCTTTTTGATGAAGTTGATACTGGTGTCAGCGGTAATACGGCAGAAAAAGTCGGTAAAAAATTGAAAGAGATTGCTAAGGGTCAGCAAGTGATCTGCGTGACCCATTTGCCTCAGGTGGCGGCTTGTGGTGATGTGCATTTTTCGATTCAAAAAATAACGAATAAGGATCAGGCCGAGATGACGGTTATCGAATTAAATAAAAAAGCCCGGGTAGAGGAGATTGCAAAATTAATTTCGGGAGAGAAAATTTCGAAAACATCATTAGCGCATGCCGAGCAGCTTTTGAAAGAGAATGCCGTTTAAATTAAAAAAAAGCGGATTTTTAAATCCGCCTTTTTTAGTTATATAGATCTTAACAGTTAATAAGTATCAATGCGTTCGATGCCCTTTTGCTTATCGCCTTCCATGCGCGCGATGAAAATGGCGTTGGTGATGATTTTATTCGTATCCACATCCATGGTTTGGTATAAATTACTTGGAGCCACGTAAAACATTTTCAGTTGTTTTAATCGACGATCACTTCCGAATATACCGTATTTATAAAGAAAATTAATATTGAAAAGAAAGCTGTTCTTGGTGAGGGTTTTCGCAGAAATTTCAACAACTGCTACGCCTTTTTTCTCGATGATTACGACTTTATTTTGATTTAAAGACGATACGGTCCAAGTTTGAGTCGGCTTTATCGGATTGCTGTAAACCACGTTTTGAATGGTCGAATCGGTTAAAGCTTGAATCAAAATGGTCGCGGTTTGGTTTCCGTCCACATCCGATTTGATTTCTAACATTTTGATATCAGCGGCTAAAGTTGGCAGGGAAAATAATAAAGCGGCAAGTAAAAGCGTTTTCAAGAGATCTCCTTTAAATCAGTTATTTCTTACAGAACTACGCTAACTCAAGATTGATGTAAACGTCTTTTTTCTAGATCTAATCTTTGACCGGTGAATTTTGAGTGCAATTATTTGTTTCGGAAAGATCAAGTTTTGCGAAAGTAGAATAGCCGGGGCGAATACGACCAAACAATGTGGCTTTTTTGAAACTGTATTTTGCAGTGGCCGGCAATTGAATCGTAAAAGGCAGCACCAAGCCATCGCGGTACTTTTCTATAAGGCTTTCCTGATATTTTTTGACCACTTCCAGCGATTTAGGCTTGATCCAACCAGTAATGTGCAACCGAAGCTCTCGGGCGTTCGAACAAAGATCGGCCTTTCCCCAGCAGGCTAATCCCGACATTCCTTCACGGCGTCGAATAATTCTAATGTCGGTCATTTGTAATAAGTCCTCACCCATTTTGGAACCATCCAGCTGAATGATTTCTCTGACGAGCTTTTTATTTTCTATCCTACGATCGGATAAAGGAACGGCTTTACGGCGAGTCACGGTGATGGCATTTCCTTCAGAATCAAATTCTTCCGTTTCTGTTTCTGTATACGGAAGATCGCGGAAATACTTTTCCGGAAGTTCATAATCAGGCGGTACTTGCAAATTAAGATCAAGTGAAAAACCTTGAAGATCGATTCCGGCGGTCAAGATTTTATTATATTCAGTGTCTACTTGATTTACTTCAAACATCTTATCTAAGATTCGTGCTTTCGCTTCAGGGCTACAGTTGAGACGTTCACAATCTGCGATAAGGTTAAGGACGTATCGATAAGTAGGATGAACACATTTATTAGGGTCGATACAAAAAGCCGGTACGTCGGAAATCCCGCGCGTGCGCTGAGAAACTAAGGTGGAGTGAACACCCTCAGCCAGAATGTAATGGGCCGGTTTAAATAAGCTCACCGTGGAAAATTCTTCCGCTTGAACCGTGTCGTTTTCGCAGGTCAATTTTTTTTCTACATTATAAAATGAGGCCCGGCCGCTGGGAACAATGACGGTCAAATCTGATTCAAAACGATCCGGTTCGCGTGAATTGATTTTTTCGGATGAAAAAGAATGTCTTTTAACCACTCCTCGGATTAAAGCAAAGGCCACATTCGCTATCATCTGGCCTTTTCCGCCATGAATAACGTCTTTTTGATAAAACAGTTTATTCCGGTGGTTGGAAAGAATGCCTGAAATATTTGTGTAGCGAGTAGGATCGAATGCTGTTTGCTTCGATATTTCTACCGCAAGATAGCGCAGCCACAGGATCAAATCGGAATTAAACACCATTCCTTTTAATTCCTGATCGTAATCTGATTTCAGAAGATTTAAATTAAGTGCGAATTTAGCTTGGTTCGATCCCCAAAAAGGTGTCCCCAACGTGATCACTTGATCGGTGATCTGCGAATAAAATTGATCTTTTAAAACGTGTTTATATTTCTGATCTGGAATAAATCCGAACTGAGCCCCCGCCTTCCACACATCAACGACCAGGCCCCCTTGGGAATGCGCAATGAAAACGATACTGTCGTTGGCAGTAGGATTTTTTATGTTTTCATTCAAGAAGCGACTGAGGTGATTGTACGCAAAATCATAAACATTGGTGTCGGATCCCGTCGGATAACGAAATTGCAAAAATTTGTAATCGATTCCCGGACGTAATTCTTGCAAATGAGAAATAAGAACTTTTTCGATTTGCCCGAAACGAGTTTCTTCTTCGCGAATTCCGTGAACCGTAATGATAAAATGGCGCCCTTTTTTTTCAGCCGCAGGAATCACGTTAGCGGTTTGTCGATTTTGAATGGGAGTACTTTGACAAGAAATAATGAATCCTAAGAATAGAAACAACATGAAAGACATATTTTTTGACATAGCTCTATGGTACACAAACCGGTTACGCGGGTCGAAATTTTAAGTTTAAATATTACCAAGGTCTGTATATCAAGACTAGACAACGATCAACTGTTTGATCCTCCTTACGATTTAAGGAAGAATGAAGCAGATCAACTAAGTCTTGCCACGGAGGAAACCATGAAATCGTTAGCGACTTTATTTGCCGTTATTTTTTTAAGTCTGAACGTATTCGCATTAAGAAAAGCCGGTGGGGGCCGCGTCTTGAAAGGGGGAACTTTTTCTCTCGGCGTTGGAATTGGCTTGGGATCATTTGAACAAGATGGCCTGAACGAAGCTATTCGCACGGCGAAAACCAATTCAGGCGCAACAACCGGCGAAATGAATTCTGCCACCGAGTATTTGGGATTTGCCACATATCGCTTTGCAAATAACTTCGTTGCAATTCAGCTTCGCCCAGCCTTTTTCTCACAAGTTTCAAACGGAAGCGGAACCGGTGGATCTTATGATTACAGTTTAAATGGTTACTCGGTATTTCCTTTAATTCGTTTCATTCCCTTAAGTAATGACGTGATCGATTTTTATATTCAAGGTGGAATGGGATACGGAAAATTAGACGGAACGATCACAAACGGGGCCCGTAAGGTTTCATTCAGCGGTTCGAGTTTTGGTACGCAAGTTGGAGTGGGTGCAGATTTTTGTTTTTTTGCTCAACATTGCTTCGGGGTCGAAGGAAATTACCGTTATTTACCTATCGATCGAAATAAAGTTACAAGTTCATCTGGCGCTTTACCTGATGGAATTAGTCAGGGCGCTCTGAACCGAGAGCTCGAAAATTCGAGTGGTGATGACGTCAGTACTAAATTATCTGGCATCAGCGGCGTCGTAACGTATTCATTTAATTTCTAATCTAATACAACCCAATCAATCGAGGAATTCTCAACCCTCAGGGCGATGGGTTTGTGCAGCCATGTTCCCAGATTGATCGAACGAACAGATTTTCCGTTTGCGCTAAAAACGTAATCGTCTAGAACATGCATGTGACCGGTAATAATCAGATCAAACGGTTTCTCTTGGTACACGGTTTCGCCGTGAGTCCGAATCATTTGTTTAATTTCATTTTGATTATTAATTGTATATTGTTTTGATTTTTTACGACTCTTATTGCTGAGACTTTCACCTAACCATTTAAGAAAAAAACTTGGCAGTAAATGACCAATAGTTTCAACCCAACGACGCCTAACAGAAGCCCGGTAGTTTAAATACTTATGATCGTGCGGATTAATAAAATCACCGTGTTCTAAGCGTGTTTCGAAGTTTCCGATTTTAAAATAAGCTAAATCTTCAATGACCGGAATTCCGTATTTTTTTGTCCAAAAAATATCAACGTGAAAATCATGATTTCCCTCAAAATAATAAACATTTCCACCATTATTTTTGAATTTTAAAATTTCATCGATGATAGCTTGATATTTATTTTGAAAAGCCCGACCGTCGGAAAGCCAAAAATCAAAAATATCTCCGAGTAAAAATAGTTGATTACTTTTCGGATCGCTATTTAAGCGCAATAAAAAACGCAACAGTATTTGACTGTTGCGCTCTTTGATATCTTTTAAATGAAGATCAGAGATAAACCAAGATTTCAAATTGATCCTCGCGATTAGCTTTGTTGAAGGTCAAATCCCTGTTTTTTACGGATGAACGCCGGAACTTCTAAAATATCGCGCGCCATTTTCTTAGCTTCTTCAACTTGTTTTTGATCATCCATCATCGACAATTGCTCAGGATGAAAAACTTTTTCTTCCGTCGTCTGAGCTGTCATGCTGTTACCGGCACCCTGCTGCGTTTCACGAAAGGCTTTTGCTTTCGCTAACAACATATCGCGCGCAATCGTGGTGGAACTTTCCATAGTATTTGTAGCTACCGGAGACACGGCCGAAGAAAAATCCTGAGAAAACTGAGGCTCAATCGCCGGAGTCGTCATGATCATTTCTGAAGGCATTTGTTCTTGCGCCGCAAAAGTTTTCACTGATTCCTGCACGTTTTCAATCGGAGGCAACACGTGAACCGGGTCTGGATTTTGTACAAACGGAGCTGGCGTAGAGGTTGAAGGAGTTCCTGTTAATTGCATGCTCTGTTGCAACATTTGCGCTTGCATCTGCTGCATCATCTTCATCATCTGCTCTTGGGTCATGGCCGGCATGGCCGCTTGAGGTGTTACACCTAAATCAAAAGTTAAAGTAGGAGCACCTAGAAAAGAATGCATGCTATTCATAACATTTGTGGAATCTTTCTTTTCATCACGAGCAAAGCCAGTCGCAATAACGGTTACACGAACTTCGTCGTTTAATGTTGGATCAATAACCGCACCAAAGATGACTTCTGCATCTTCGCTAGCTGCTTCCGTAATTAATGTTGAAGCTTCGTTCACTTCGTAAAGTGAAAGATCAGATCCACCAGTGACGTTAATGATTATACCAGTTGCTCCGTCGATTTTTACATTTTCCAGTAATGGCGAAGAAATCGCTTGAGTAGCTGCCTCGATCGCGCGATTTTCACCAGTAGCGGCACCAGTTCCCATAAGAGCTAAACCCTTGTTGGCCATAACGGTTCGTATATCGGCAAAATCAAGATTGATCAGACCACGGATATTAATTAAATTTGAAATACCTTTAACCGCCTGAAGTAAAACTTCATCGGCTTTTTTAAACGTGTCTAAAAGCGGAGTTTTTTCAGAAGAAATTGATAAAAGTTTTTGATTGGGGATAACGATAAGAGCATCAACGTTTTCACGTAATTCAGCTAAACCAGCATCGGCGTGTTTAGATCTTTTTTTACCTTCAAAAATAAAGGGCTTAGTCACTACACCAATTGTCAAAGCCCCTAATTCGCGCGCGACTTTAGCAACGATCGGTGCTCCGCCCGTTCCCGTTCCACCGCCCATGCCGGCCGTGACGAAAACCATGTCTGCACCCTTTAATTGTTCAACGATTTCATTGTAGGATTCGATCGCACTGCGACGACCCACATCTGGATTAGCTCCTGCGCCTAATCCTTTAGTTAAATCGAACCCGAGCTGAATTTTTTGCCCGGCCTTGCTGGAATTCAAAGCTTGAATATCGGTGTTCGCCACGACAAAGTCGACGCCTGTCATGCCACTTTCAATCATTGTTGTAACGGCGTTACTTCCGCCGCCGCCAACGCCTACGACTTTTATACTGGCTCCGATGCTGACGTTTTCTTCTAATTCAAACATTAATTCCTCCCTGATGAAAATTTAAATTGTAAAACAAAAAATAAAAATGAACTAAAATAAATCTGCAAAAAATTTCTTAACCTTATTTGAAAAATCACTCATCGATTCAGATAAAACCGTGGACACCATGGATTCGTGATGATGAGTGTAAAGATCTTTCTTCTGATCATAAGCGTATTGCAATAAACCAATTGAAGTAGAAAATTCACTTCCCTTGACCACGTCTTTTAATCCCTCAACTGCCATGGGAAATCCGCGGCGAAGAGGAATATCAAAAATAAATTCTCCCATTTCGACCATGCCATCGAGCTGACTGGCTCCGCCCGTCAGTACAATTCCCGATCCGAGTAAGGGCTGTAAAGCGCTCAGACGAACACTATTTGAAATTAGATTCATACATTCTTCGGCGCGAGCTTCCAAAATCATCGCCAATTCTTTTTTTGGCACGGCACGTGGTTTACGACCACCGACTCCTTCGACATCGATCACTTCGTCATCACCGACTAAACTGGCCAAAGCGCATCCGTGTTTTTTCTTTAAAATTTCGGCATTAGCCTGAGGCGTTCTTAAGCCGACAGCAACATCTTGAGTAAAGTGCAAGCCACCTATTGGCACGACGGCCGTGTGGGCGACGCTGCCGTTGATGATATAAACTAATTTCGTCGATCCGCCGCCCATGTCGACGATACAAACTCCTAAGTTTTTTTCATCCGCGCTGAGAACCGATTTTGCTGCGGCAACTTGATCTAAGACTAAACCAGCCACGCGCATTCCGGCTTTTTCAATACATTTGGTAATATTTGAAAGGGCTGGAGTGCTGGCGGTGACGATGTGCACGTTAGCCTCTAAACGCACGCCAGACATTCCGATGGGATCCATGATGCCGTCTTGATGATCCAGTTTGAATTCACGAGGAATCACGTGCAGCACTGAACGATCGGTCGGAACTTGAATGGCTTTTGCCGCTTCGATCACGCGGTCAATATCGGACTGAGTAACTTCTTTATTTTTAACGGCGACCATTCCCGTTGAATCGAAAGATTGAACATGAGGTCCGCTGATTGAAACCCACACGTCACCAGCACGTGATCCGGACATGAGTTCCGCTTCTTCTTTGGCGCGCCGGATGCAATCTGTGGTGGATTCGATATTTACGACCACGCCTTGTTTAAGTCCTGAGTTAGATGATGTCCCGACTCCGATGACTTCGATTTTTTGTTCATGATTAATATTGGCCATAACAATTTTTACAGATGTTGAGCCGATATCTAAAGATGTGATAATGGGACCAGTCGATTTGAACTGATTAGTGCTATTCATCTTGTCATCCTTGATGTTCTTTTTGTTAAAACATGCTGCTAATTATGTTACGCCGTACATTATGTTTATATTAAGACAAAGGTCATCCAGACCAATGTCTTTAATCTAAGCTTATTGACTCTGCTGCAACCTGACAAGAACTTTTTTAGAAAGATTTGCATCTATGACGCGCGCTTTAAGATCCTTCTTCTCGAGATACTCGAGAACTTGCGACACGCGAGCTGACTTCATGGCGAAATCATTTTCACCAAATTTAATTTTTACATTCGAATCAATCAACTGAATCCAGTATCCATCGCGGCGATCAAAGGAAACTTCGGATAATTTTGCCCGACTCATTTTTCCTTGAGCCGGCATCGACTGAAGTAATTCGATCGCTTTTTTTCTTTTCTCTAGATCTTTTTTAAAGTCATCACCAATCAGTAAAGCCAATGAGGGCGCCTGGCGGGAATCAATTTCAGTCAGCAATTCCCCGTCCTCGGTGACGGGCACAAATAGACCTTCACTTAATTTTTTTGGTGAGGTCAAAAGATACGACAACTGATGAGGCAAAATGGTTATTTTCAGCTCTGAGGGCCAATCTCGGGAGACTCGAAATTCTTTAATCCATTTTTCTTTTTTCAAAATATTTGAAATTTGGCTTAAGGACGTTTTCATCAAAGACTGACCCTTTAGAGCTTCAAATTCTTTGGATAATTCGTCGACGTAATTTTTGGGAAAGTTTTTTTGGTTTTCTGAGGTTGAAATTTCTAAGTTTACTTTTTGGATAAGAAAAATATCATTTTGATCAAGCGTGTAAATGGCGAAAGCAAAAGTTGCGGGGATTATTAAACATAAAAGAAGCCATTTTAAATTCGCTTTAAGCATCGCAATCAGTTTACATGACCCAATGGTTTGAGTTGATCATAAAAATTATCTTATGACTTTAGTCGAGCGCTGCATTTTACAGCAGCCATGAGAGCTTGTTGCCTATTATTTCAAGGCAAGATATGAGTGACTTTATGAATTCATCCTCTGAAATCAACTCTGAAATTTTGCTGGTTTGTCAGCGGCTTCACGCCCGAAATATGTTATCGGCCGCCGACGGAAACATCAGCTTTCGCATCGATGACCAGCACATCCTGATCACCCCCTCGGGGATAGCGAAAGCCTTCATGAAAGCCAGCGATATGGCCATGATCACGATCGATAACAAAATTATTTCTGGAAATCCCTCATCAGAAAGATTGATGCATCTTGAAGTTTATAAAATCTGCTCGGAAGCTCGAGCCGTGATTCATGCTCACCCCACTACCGCTATCGCGTGGTCCATTGCGCAGCCGGAATTAGAAAAGCTTCCGAGCGATTGTTTATCGGAAGTCATTTTAGCCACTGGCGATATTCCTTTTGTGAAATACGCGCGACCAGGCACCCAAACTATGGGCGAAGTTTTAAAACCTTATTTACCAAATCACAAGGCGATGATCTTACGTCGTCACGGCGCCATTACCTGGGGCGGATCTTTAGATGAAGCTTACCGCGGGATGGAGCGGATTGAAAATTCGGCGCAGATTTTAGCTGCCGCAAAACAATTAGGCGGAATAAACCCGCTACCGCGTGAGGAAATTGAGTATCTTTACGAGCTTCGAAAAAAAATCGGGAATGTATTGTTATGAATACCATTAATTTAAAATCTTTAGCTTTAAAATTTTCTTACAATAGCGATTCCCTACATTTAAGTTTGCTGGATCAGACTTTATTACCGCATCAGGAAAAATGGTTGGATATTAAAACCACTGATCAAATGATCGACGCGATTAAAAAACTACAAGTGCGCGGAGCTCCGTTGATTGGCGTGGCCGCTAGTCTTCAATTGGCTCAGGCCGCTTTTTTAGATTTTAATATCGATGCTTTAGGGCAGCAAGCCGATGCTTTGTGTGCGGCTCGACCCACCGCCGTGAATTTGATGAACTGTATCGACCGCATGAAAAAAAATCTGATCTCTGAAAAAAGTAAAAGTTCCTTTATTCAAACGGCGATCGATTTATTTAAAGAGGACGTTGAGCTTTGCGAAAAAATATCTCTTCATGGCGCAGGCTTGATTCAAGATGGCGATAATATCCTGACTCATTGTAATACCGGAGGATTAGCCACTGCGGGCTTTGGAACGGCTTTAGGAATTATCAGAAAAGCATATGATAGCGGAAAAAAAATCCATGTTTACGTCGACGAAACACGACCGTTACTCCAAGGCGCCCGATTGACAACTTGGGAATTAGAAAAACTCAATATTCCGTGCACCTTAATTACCGATAATATGGCGGCTCAGCTTATGAGCCTAGGTAAAATTGACAAAGTGTTTGTCGGAAGCGACCGGATTGCGGTCAACGGTGACTTCGCAAATAAAATTGGAACTTACAGCGTAGCGGTGAATTGTCATTACCATAAAATTCCATTTTATGTAGCGGCCCCTTTTACCACGGTGGATCCGACATGTCGTGATGGAAAAGATATTCCGATCGAGCAGCGCGGGGCCGGAGAGGTCCGCGGCGCTCAGGGAAGTTTCGGTGATGTAATCTGGGCTCCAGAAAAAATCAGCGTCTACAATCCATCGTTTGATGTTACTCCGGCGAAGCTCACCACCGGATGGATTATGGATAAGGGCGTATTTAAACAAGAAGATATTTTGAAAGGTTGTTTTTCATGATAGGTGTTATTGGCGGATCAGGATTCGAAAAATTTGAAGATTTCAAAACAGTCAGCACGCATACGTTAGATACTCCTTACGGGAAAGCGTCTTCGGGATTCAAAAAAGTTTCAGTGGACGGAACCGAATTTTTATTTATTTCGCGCCACGGGGAACATCATGAACTTTTACCAAGTGAAATTGATTACCGCGCCAACATCTACGCGCTCAAACACGCTGGCGCCACCAGTATCATTTCATTTAGCGCGGTGGGCTCTTTACAAAAAACATTAGCTCCGGGTGATCTCGTTATTCCTTATCAATACATCGACCGCACCAAGGGCCTGCGTAAATCCACCTTTTTAGGTGAAGGACTGGTCGGACACGTTTCGTTAGCTCATCCGATTTGCGAAGTTATGGCGGAGAATCTTCGCGCCATTCAAAAAGAATTTAATTTTAACATTCATTTTGAAAAAACTTACGTATGCATCGAAGGTCCCTATTTTTCTACCATCGCCGAATCAAATTCTTATCGGCAGATGAATTGCGATATCATTGGCATGAGCAACTTTCCTGAATACGCCCTGGCGCGTGAGGCGGGCCTTCCCTATTTGCCGTGTTGCTTCGTAACAGATTATGATTGTTGGGACACCAGCCGACCCCACGTGACCGTGGAAGAAGTAATTCGAGTGATGCGCGGAAATAATCAAAAGGGTTTTTCAATCTTGAAAAAAATTCTGACAATGCCGAACTTAACTGAAGGTAGTCACGCACCTGAGGGTGGATTACGGACGGGATTATTTATGGATCCCGCGCAGATTCCACCGAATAAAAGACTTTTATTAGATACATTGACGAAATAGATTATTTTTTTTCATTTTTAATGATGATGATATCTTCGATCAAGATTTTGGTGGGTGAAAAAAATTGTTGCTCGCGCTGCACTTCAAAGGTTGCCGCAGAGAAATTTTTAGGCTTCACCGAAATAAGATTTACCTGACGATAATTTAAGGGCCTTTCAGGATCTTGAAAAATCATTTGATTTGGACTCAAGCGATCGTATCCGGCTACGATCATGAAGTGGCCTCCAACGCGGTTGGATGGCTCGACTTGTTGTAAGTTATGGGCGCGATATAATCCAAATAAAACAATCACGGACTGATCGGGCTGAATTGAGGCCTTTAATTCATTCAGACTAATTCCTTTTTCAAAATCTGTCGGGCGACCTGAAACCGCCGTCTTGACTTGAACATCTAAATTCAAACCAGCCTCTTGCGCTGCTGACTTTAAATTCAAGGCCAAGTATTTCGAATCAACTCCAAATTTGACGATAGATTTCGTGGATAGATTTAGAATTGGATTTGGATTTTGGACGTGGTCTATAATTTTTTGAACATCATTGGTTGGAAAATTAATTTGACTTGTTTGTACTTTAAATTTTTCGATCACATTCACCAAACATGTTGGTCCGCACAGCATGGACTTATCGGCGCTCAAAAATCCACCTGCAGCAAATAAACCAGCCTGTTTTAAGCGAAAATCTTTTTGATGAGCCATGCCATAACTTGGATCCAAGGCATAGCCGGGGTCGGCGTGTGTTTCTTGCGTAAACAGACTGGCACAGGCCAAAGTGTTGGCTTGTGAATTCAAACCAAGTATAAAAAGTAAAAAAGCTATTGGCACGTGGTCACTATCACTTCGTCTAAAGCGGTTTTTTTATCGTTTAAAAAAGCGTCCATATCCCAAATACGCGGCTCAGCCCAGTCAGAATCAATCATCACCAAATAAGTTTTTCCTTCATCTTCAAAAGATCCTGCAATAACGATTGAATGACCATCAGATTTTTTCTCGCCATTTTTGCGTGGTATCCACAAGCGTTCATCCATCGGAAGCTGATTCCTTTTTGACTGCCGAAAGCGATTCAATGCGAAAGGCGAATTGACCATATCTTCACCGGTGTAAAATTCAATGATCAATGGGATCCCAGTTTCTAAATGGGCCAACACTTTCTCCTTCATCAGCTGATAATTTTCGGTGCTAAATTCTTTGCAAGTAAAACCGAAACTTTTTCCATATTTTTTAAGAACTCTTCGGATGGAGTACTGATGTCTTGGAGTTAAATAATATTCATTGATGTTATCCACGAGTAAATACGTTCGTGCGCGTTCATCGATCAGACTGCGATCCAATTCGCCGGTTCCGACAAACCCCGATAATTGCAGCTGCTGTAAAAAATCATACATGGCATAACCCGTACAAGTTCCACCGGCTTGCTCGTAAGGACTTAATACCGTTTGTAAGCGAGCCGACTTATTGATGCGATTTGATTCGATGTAATGAATCACCTTAGATTTTTTATTCAGATACATTTGATCAGATTCAGTTCCGTCCGGAAAGATAGTCTTTCCTAAAAAAATCGAAGGTCCGTTAATTTCTTTATATTTGGAATCTATGCTGACATCACTTCCGATACCGTAACCAAACAGTCCAACAGTTTTGGAATGTTCCATTTTGACTTTGATGTCAGATGCGTACAATGAGCTGGAGACCACGAATAAAAGGAATATAATAATATTTTTCATAACCAAGGTGTAGCGAATATGATGCCGCGGTAAATGGATTTAATTGGATTTAGAGTGAAGAAAAGCGTCTCAGTATGAGACTTCGTCGATTATCGTCACAGGGTTCGTACTGCATTGACATAGTCGCCTAGAACCCCGCGAAATCATAAATATAAGTCCATGCCAAAACTTGAGCTCTCCATCCGATCCAATTTTGATAGTAGACCGAAGATAGATAATGACCAGCATTATTTATCGCGGACAAATAGATTTCCTTTTGTGAACTATTTTTTATGAGTATTTCGGCTAGTTCGTAGGAATGTTTTGGGTTAACACGTGAATCATTTTTCCCTGTAATGATCAAGAATTGAGGTATTGTTTCGGCGGAATTCACTTTTTCTGCCAGAATAACCGGAGAAATTTCTTTCAACCACACTTTTGCTTTTTCATCGCTCGATTTGCCGTATTCGAATGACCAACCTTCGAATTCTGAATCCCAACTATCTTTTCTTAACAGGTCATGCACGCCAGCAAAAGGAATGACCAATCCGAAATCTTGTGGCGATAGAAGGGCGGCCGAAGCCACCGTCAACCCTCCATTGGAGGTACCAGTTATAATTATTTTTTGCGGTATTGTCCAGTTTTGCGAAACCATCCATCGAGCTGAATCAATGAGATCCAACATCGTAATTTTTTTATTACTTAACAAAGCGGCTTGATGCCATTTTTCGCCAAATTCATTCCCACCCCGTAACGCGGGTGCAGCGTAGATCCCGCCCTTTTTCAAAAAATCGATGAGCATAGGATTGTTCTCTGCACGGTCGTTCATATATCCGGCTACAGAAAAACCACCATAAACTTGGAACAGAACTGGATTGTTCCCGTTTTGAGCTAAATTCTCACGGTATGTAATCCTCATTGGTACGGCCACACCATCGCGCGCGATCACATCCACGATTTTTGATTTGAGTTGTACCCCGTCCACAAAGAGTAAATCTTGATTAAACGATTCGGTCTCCCAGTGTTTATCTTTTAAATTATAAGTAAATTCACGCACTTGGTTTACTAGTGATCTTATAGGGATTTTTATTTTGTCGTCAGCGACTTTCCAACTTTTCGGATTGAGCAAAAAGCCTTCTCGGACAAAACCCTGCTCAGGAATAGTTATGTTTGCTAACTCTAACCCTGTCTTATTTATGATTTGAATGTGCTGATTTTTACTAACACGTATGATAATTAATTGTTCATCTACTACAAAGGCTTTTGTTAAGTAGTCATTACTTTCCGGACTGACAACGACTTCCATGGATTCTGTTGAAGCTGGGTCATTGAGAACTTTACGAATCTCACCCAAGCCATTGGGCCCGGATTTTTTGAGATAAACAAAATTATCCAACACACCAATGAGTGAATCGTACGGCAGAGCATAATTAAGTTTTGTTGGACGCTCGTAAGTATAGGGCGGTTCCTTCGCGGCAACTGCTGTAGATGAAAGCTTGTATTCAGTTCGTAAGCCGCTGTAGTCAGAATAAACTATCACTTCAGAGGAATTCCATTTCACTGAAGTGAGTTTTATATCTAGAGCAATATCTTTTCTGTTCTTCGTCTCAATGTTAATCAAATACAAATCTTTTCGATCTGTAGAGCCCTTTTTGAATGCCACAACAATTAAATTTCGACTGTCTGGCGAAGTGATGACATATTCGATACGGAAAGAATTATTCTTTTTAATTTCAAAATTTGAGAAAATGATCTCTTCGATTCCACTATTTTGTCGAACAACGATGTCTTGCGACTTTCCCAATCCTCGATTAACCAATATGACTTTGTTTTCGACTTCACCAGCCTTAAAACTACCAAGATATTCTTCATTTGGTTTGTCTAAAAGCTTTAACAAATTTTCAATTTTAACAGTGTTGCGGCTTTGCTTTAGTTTTTGATTGATTCGTGCACTCTGACTCATAAGCCAATCTGCGCTATATGTCGACTCAGTGCTATTTGAACTGTCTTGTGCTTGGCTCTGTAGTGTCGCTAAAATTAAAACTGCTGTAAATAATGATTTAATGTTTTTCATATTCAGCTTGTAGCGAATATGGTGCCGTAGGCGGTTGAATTCCTGTCGATTTGAAGACCTTAAGTTGTCTAACTTTTTTTCAACGAACTTATCGTCGTCACTAATACTGAATCAATGATTTGATCGGTTGATCACGAAAAGCCATTTGATTCAAAAAAGTGAGATTAATCAAAACCAAAATATCTTCCACTTGGTAGCCAGCCGCTTCGCACAGTTCTTGCGAGGCTCGTAACGTGCCTCCGGTGGCCAGCACGTCGTCACAGACGATCACGCGGGCTTTTGCTAGGGAAG
>JACMMZ010000258.1 GCA_014378775.1 Pseudobdellovibrionaceae bacterium | reverse complement strand
TTACGCAAAAATGAAGGCGTAATCCATGGCATTTAAAAGTGATGCAGGCGATGACTTTCAATCAGACATTAACGTCGTTCCCTTAGTCGATATCATACTCGTGGTATTGATCATTTTCATGGTGACGGCACCGATGATTATGAAGCCTTCAATCAACGTCAACTTACCAAAAGCAGCTTCAGGTGATGCGACGACTCCAAGTAAACTGAACATTGCCATCGCCAGCGATGGCCGCGTGGTGCTTGATGGAAAAGACGCGACAGATGAAGAGATCACGCGCGCTGCCGCCGATGAGGTTGGAAAAAATCCTGACATTCAAGCGATTATTGCGGCCGATAAAGATGTTCCGCACGGTCGTGTGGTTTCAATTCTGGATGCTGTGAAATCGGCGGGTGTAAAAAAATTCGCGATCAGTATTGATAAGAAATAATAATTTAGTTTATTTTTCTAAATTGCTTGTGGCCTAATGCAATCAAAGCTCTGAGGGCTTCAGTATCTGAACCCAGATTCAAAACTGTTTTGACCTCAGAAATAGCGGTCAAAGAAGCGGTGTCTAATTCATTAAATGTCGAAGGCATAACGGATGTGGCTTTAGCCGTCACGGCAGGCGATGGGAGGCTGGCCGTTGGCGGTGTGAAGTCACCCATCATGGTGGCTAATGATTTTAATTCTTGTTTAAAATTTTGAATACTTGGAGCTTCAAGCGAGGCTTCACCATTTCTTTGAGCTTTCAAATACAGACTCACTAACATTTCTTGGGTTGAAGCCATTTCCTTAATTGAAGGATTCTGATTCAATAGCCAAGAGTAAGCTTTTTGCAAAGTTTCTTTGGTGTAAGCTTGGGGTGGAAGAGGATTTATTGCCATAAAGAACGATTACGCTAACTGAAAAAGGAAATTTCAGTCAATCACGATTCGTGAGTTGCAGATTTTTTTAAAAATGAGGCCGTCCGCAAAAGTCTAATTAATCATCAGACTTTTGCAGTGCATACTCTTTCGCCACGATGCCATACTTTTCAATTTTTCGAAGCAAAGTTTTCTTCGGGATGTTGGCGTGAATGGCAGTCTGGTTGATTCGCCCCTTGAAAGTCTTCAAAGCTTTTATAATAAACTGCTTTTCGAACTCTTCTTTTTGAGCATTAAAATCGAGAGCTGAATTCTCTGATGCAACAAAAGGAATTGTATCATCATCGGTTACATCCAAATCGTCAGCACTTAATCCCGAATCGAGATCGCTATCTTCTGTGAAATCAAAACCATCTTCGCTTACAGGATTAGCAGAAGATTGGCCCAACGTTTTCAAACTATTAGTTTGACTTTGATACTTGTCGAGCGAGTCGATCATATTGATCCCGACGGCTTCAAGAATCGCTTCTGGCAAGCTTCCTAAAGTTATCTGTGTTGTGGTCTCTAACACAAAAGCATGTTCGATCACGTTTTCTAATTCACGAATATTTCCCGGCCAGTTGTATTTCGATAAAGTTGCAAAAGCATCTTTACTGAGACCCGTGATTTTTTTATTTTGTGAACGATTAAATTTCTTAATAAAAATTTTCACCAACGTATCAAGATCATCTTTGCGCGCATTCAATTCTGGTAAGAATATGGGAACCACATTCAAGCGATAAAATAAATCTTCGCGAAATGTGCCGGCTTTCATCATGTCTTCTAAAGGACGATTGGTGGCAGCAATGATCCGAACATTCGAAGAAATTTCGCGGTTAGCTCCCACCGGAGTAAATAATTTTTCTTGCAAAACTCGTAGAATCTTAACCTGCATCAACGGCGGCATGTCTCCTACTTCGTCTAAAAATAATGTTCCACCTTCGGCAAATTGGAATTTACCAATTTTACGTTGATCGGCACCGGTAAATGATCCCTTTTCGTGTCCGAACAATTCCGATTCAAATAAATTTTCCGGAATAGCCGAACAGTTGATGGCCACAAATTTTTCGTCTTTACGAGCTGAATTAAAATGAATAGCTTTGGCAACCAGCTCTTTGCCAGTTCCCGAAGCCCCGCGAATAAGTACCGGCGTATCGACTTTGGCCAGTTTGTGGATGATGTTAAAGATTTTTTGCATCTGAGAAGTATTGCCAATTATTTTTTGACCTTCATCCACGAACACCGGTGATGAAACGGCCAAAGTGGAAATCAGACTGTGCGCTTCAATGGCTTTTTTAATCAAGGCCACCATTTCATCACCAGGAATCGGTTTTGATAAAAAGTTATAAGCTCCGTCTTTCACCGCTTGAACGGCAATATCCACCGTAGCATGCGCAGTCAGCATGATGACGATGATGCCGGGATCGTGTTCTTTGATTGATTTAAGCGTCTCTAGGCCGTTCTTACGAGGCATATCGACGTCTAGTATAACTATATCGTAGGCGCGCTTTGCGGTATCCGCGCTGGCGATTTTTTCTAAGGCATTGACGCCGTCAAAAGCTTCATCAACTAAGAATCGCTGAGCGTTTTCTAAAGCGGTGCGTACGGCTAATCTTAAAGCTTGATCGTCATCGACTACGAGCACTCGTAACATAGTTAACCCCTTGGTGAGAGCCTAAGTTCTTAGCATAAACGATATGATATTGCTAGTTTATTGGTAATTTAACGGTAAAGCACGATCCGACACCCGCTTGGCTGGTCACGGTGATGGTGCCTTGGTGAAGTTCGGCAAAATAAGAGGCTAAATAGAGTCCCAGGCCCGAGCCCTTGATCGTAGAGATCTTGACGTCATGACTGCGAAAAAATTTCATAAAAATATTAGGAAGATCGGCAGTGGGAATGCCGACGCCTTCATCTTTAAAGTCGATATAAACGTTGTTATCTGCTTCGCGTGAAGAAATATAAATTGTAGATTCTTCACGACTGTACTTGATGGCGTTTTCTAAAAGGTTCGAGAAAACCTGTTTGATCAGATCGGGATCAACATTGATTGGAAACAAGGGTTCTAAATTCGAATTCAATTTAATCTTTTTTACTTTAGCTAAGAACTCGTGTTTTTTTATGACTTCCGAGAGCAATTTATTCACGTCTTTGGATTGCAAGTTCAGTTCAAGCCCTTGGCTTTCAATGCGTCCATACTGAAGAATAGAATTAATGAATTTCAATAGATCATCAGAGCTGGTCTTAATATTATCCAGAGCTTCGTGCTGGGACACTGAAAGCTTTTGATCATCCGAGGTGATGACTTCGGTCATTCCCTGAATGCGTGCAATCGGAGTTTTTAAATCATGCGACATCATCGAAATAAAATTTGTTTTTAATTCTTCGACTTGTTTAAGTAGTTTATTTCTTTGATAATACTCCCACGTCAGGCGATTTTCTTTAATCAGGCGGTAGGGAATAAAGAAGTAATAACAAATAAAAATGGCTAAAAACGGATGAGCTAAATCAATCCAGATGTTAAAAGCCACAAAGGCAAAAATCACCGCCGTCGCCAATCCCACTAGCGTTAGCATCAAAACGATGAGTCCTCGTCCGGGGCGCAAAGCAAATACCGTGTAGACGGTCAAAAATGAAATCAAACAGGTCAAAATAATATTCATCCACCGGGGCCACCGAACGACCGCGTTGTTGTCGATCAGCGTTTGAATCACGTTGGCGTGATACTCGGTCGAACGCATGGCCGTGACCTCACTTGAAAATGGGGTGGCGACATATTCCTTCGCC
This sequence comes from Pseudobdellovibrionaceae bacterium, assembly GCA_014378775.1. Taxonomy (GTDB): domain Bacteria; phylum Bdellovibrionota; class Bdellovibrionia; order Bdellovibrionales; family Bdellovibrionaceae; genus Pseudobdellovibrio. The sequence goes on along the minus strand of JACMMZ010000258.1, from coordinate 12,654 downwards.
GATTTTCCGGTATCCGTTCCCACAATGACAATTTTATCTTTGAAGATTTCAGCCGGGACACGACCTTCAATTATGTCATCAAAACGGTAAACAGGATAAGTTCCCGGGGCCGAGTATTGCGTGTAGCCTTGAATTGAATCGTAAAGTTCAAATTGACCGCGAATGTTTGATAAATCACGAATACTTTTGTTGTACCAACCGGCCACTTGCGGATGAAGTAAAACGGTATCTTGGTAGCTGATCATAAAACGTCGCGTAATTCCGTCTTTGGCAAATAAAATAGTGTCAGACGTTTTTGGTGCCGGCAGGCGGTTGATATATTCTAAAGGCGTATTCAGTTGAAGCTTACCGGCTTCGCCCTTCATTTCCAATTCATCTGTTAAAATATAAAAGTGAGAAATTTTTCCGACCGCTTCGCTAAAAATAATCCGGTCGGCAAAGTTACCCTCAATGTCCACCAATTCATTATCCTTAGAGCGAAAGTCATATAATATAAATTTAGGCTGTAAGGCTTGAAGCCGTTCTAAAAAATGTGTGTGATCAATGTAACTGGGAAATCCTTTGTATTTTACGACAGTGTCGTGATCGATGAGAACCATGATAGACTTGGGATTTTGGGGGGTCGATAATTTGAGCGCAGATTTAATCTGAACGCGCTGATCATAGAAAAAACTTTCGATGTAATCCAGTTTTAAAGAAGAAATCACGGTCGAAGCTACGGCCGCAAAAAAGAACTTTAGTAAAAGACTCATCCAGCGTTTTGTGTTTGTTTGAGGCGGGGATCCGGGCTCGAGGGGAGGAGTCAAAGCCATTTAATTAAATAGCCTAATGTTATAAAGATGACTTAGGTGGTTCACCGCTCGGCACGCAAGCTAAACCCGTATTTTGGGTCTTCACGACAGCGCCCTGAGCGATTTTTAGTGGCTTAACTTTTTTGATATGTTTGTTTTGCATAAAAATTCTTTCTTCAGATGGAGTAACTATTCGGTAACTCTTGCCTTTTTATAATACAAAAGGGCCGTTAAAATCAAGCTTCTTGTGCGTTGGCAGAACAAATTATCTTTTTTGTGTTTATCGCCGGTGTGTTGTTCATGAATGTACATACAACCACCGCCGCACAGATACCGCGCCCAGCAGGTTTGGCAATTGTTAAGTACAATCAACGGCTTCTGATACTTGGCCAGTTTTTCATGGTCGATAACCGTGCCGGTGCCGACCACCTCGGCGGGCTTTCCCACACTCCAAACACAAGCATAGAGCTGATTTTTGGCATCCACCATCAGGTAACTTTTCCCCGCTCCACAGTGATTTTCGACTTTTTGTTGGCTGTCGAGAAGATTAAAATAATGGTCAAAAACTTTAATTTTTCTTAAAGCGACCTCTTGACCTTGAGCCCAGGCGCGATCCGCAATGATGTTCATTTGCTCGAGATATTTGAGTTGTAGCTCGCGACTCGCCTGCGAATAAGCAAAATTAAATTCGACCCAATCCGGATTAAACTGATTGAAAAAAGAGTACGTTTCAGAAATATTCTGATTCATTTCGTTAAACACTCCGCTGATGCCTAACGATCCTAAATTATTTTTAATCGAATTCAATTTTTGGATTCCGTCTAAGGTTAGATCAGTTGAGCTGGCTCCGTTGCGGGTAGGTCTCATGACGTCGTTCACTTTTTTTTCACCGTCGAGACTTACAGTAACGTGTAATTTAGTTTTTTTAAACATATGTAGAACTTCATCGGTAATGACCGTTCCATTGGTCACCACGGAGAAAATGGGAGTAATATTTTTGGCCCGCGTTTCCTCGGTCACGTAATCGTAAATGGCTTGAATCCCGGCGGGATAAATCAGCGGTTCACCGCCAACAAAACTTATGTGAAATCGTCTAGAGGGTGTAATACCTGCGATCAAAAATTTAAGTTGGGGAATGGTGTTTTCAATTGAAATTCGGGTCACGGGATCGCCGTAAGTTCCGTCACCACCAGCCGCACAGTAGGTGCATTTTAAATTACAAATCTGGGTCACGTTGATGGTAATGCTGCGGATTTCAAAGCCGATGTGACCTGATTTTGCATCACCATTAACTTGATTATTCCAATCACTCAGCTCATCGTGAGCTTCGGTGTCTAAAGTTTTTTTAAAATTGGGAATTTCTCCGTCATTAACTGTGATTTCAGACATTTCATCAAAGGCTTCTTTTGAAACTTCGGCCACTTCAAGATTTGCCGCATGAAAGCCGACGTAACGAGGTTTATTATCTAAACCTGTTTCTTCAAAAGCGATTATATCTTGATAGCGTTTTAATTTTCCGATTGTCATCAGTCTGAGTCTATCGTGCTGAGCGATTTTAGTACACTTTATTCAGCTCATTCAACCATGAGTTTTACTTTTTCATGAAGATCAGGGAATTCGTATTCTTTCGCTGTAATCCCTTCTGGCCATAAAAAATCCTCAGTCCCGTAATGGGGTACTGCGACCTTCATATAATTTCCCCAAATCGGCACTGCGCCCGAGGCACCGGTTAAAGTGGTCGGTAAATTCTGGTCAAAGCCAATCCAAACCACGGTTGTGATGTTTGGAGTAAAGCCCGAAAACCATGTGTCTTTCCCTTTGGAGGTCGTTCCGGTTTTACCAGCCGCCACAGACGAAAAGGTTAAAGTCGAAAGGGATTTTGCTGTTCCTGATTGGACACTTTGTTTCATCATGCCGATTAATTCGGCCGCCTTTTTGACATCGTAAACTTGTTCACCATCAAAATACGGATCATCGAATATGATTTTTCCGGTTTCATCTTGTATCGTTGTGATAAAAGTTAATTTTTTGTAATTTCCTAATCTGGCAAGAGTTTGATAAGCTTGCAAAACTTCCAGCGGAGTGTGTTCTGATACACCCAAGGAAATGGCGGGAAGCACGGGAATTTCAGATTCAAAACCGATTTTTTTCATCAGTAGAATAATTCGGTTCAGTTCGGCTTTTTGCGCCACTTGAGCGGTTGGGGAATTGAGACTTTCTTTTAAAGCATAGTAATACGGCACGGGACCGCGAAATTTTTTGTCATAATTGACCGGGCTCCATTTTTTTTTGTCGTATTCCCAGGCGAAGGGTTCATCTTGAAGCATCGTAGTCGGCGTAAAGTCACCATAAATCAATCCCGCCAAATAAATAAGGGGTTTAACTAGAGACCCGATTTGACGACGACTATTCAGTGCTCGATTATACTGCGTGGTTTTAAAGTTTTGTCCGCCCACAAAAACATTCACGTGTCCGCTTTTATTTTCGGTAGACAAAATAGATCCTTGTAATTCAACACCGCTGGTTTTTTGAATTTTTAGTTTTTCTCGTGAACTTGTGACTTTTAATATACCCTCGGACAAAGCTGATTGCGCCGCATTTTGAAGTCCTATATCCAAAGTGGTGAAAAAAGATTTTCCTTCAGGATCGATTCCTAATTCTTCGGCCTGCCGTCGAACGGCTTCGAAAAAATACGGCGCCGTTTCCGAGGCCCGCAGCTGATTGGCTGCAGGCAAAGGATAAGCTAAGCTTTGCGTTTGCTGATCCAAAGAGATCAATTTCAGCTCATACATTTTTTTCAAAACTAAAGTGCGACGGTTTAAGGCGTGTTCAGATTTTTTCCAGGGATTATTCATCAAGGGATTATTAATGATGGCGGCTAGCAGTGCGCATTCTGGAACGTTTAATTGATCAACAGATTTTCCGAAATAATATTGGCTGGCGGCGGGAAACCCACGAACTTGGAATACTCCGGATTGACCCATGTAAATAATATTTAAATAAGTCGACAGGATTTCATCTTTGGTCCACTGACTTTCTAAACGAATGGCCATATAAAGTTCTTTGGCTTTACGAGCATAACTTTTTTCGGACGTTAAAAAATAATTTTTAACGAGTTGCTGGGTGATGGTGCTTCCGCCCTGGGCTTTGCGCAAAGTCATAATATTTTTGAGAATCGCACGTGCTAAACCAATATAACTGACGCCGAAATGATCTAAAAAATCATTGTCTTCAATGGCCATGACCGCGTTCATGCAAGCAACGGGAATATCCGAAAGTTTTTTTTCTTCTTGAATGAGCGGTTCGTTATTTTTATATTGAGCGGCTAAGACCGGGTCAAATGCGGCTTCAAAAGATTTTTTTAAAGGATTGCCAGCATAGGTTTCTAAGATAACTTGGTCTTGAACCACAATCAGCTGGAGCGCCCCTTGTTTATTTAGCCATTTCCAACATACCACGGATTCGTTAGAGATCGAAAAACCTATAGCCACTTCGCAACTTGCTCTCATCAACTGGGTGGCATCTTCTGCCAACAGCATTTGTCCGTCATTTCTAACACGGAAATTATTTTTTTTTAGTAATTCCAGAAATTTTTTCTGATCCCAAGCTTCTCCGGGCTTAAATCTTTCACCAAGGGCAAAATATTTTGTTGAGGCGAGCAGTTGCTGTGAACTGAGCTTTTCATCAAATTCATTTTTTAAATTAAAGGGATTAAATGCCCGGGACGGTGAACTGACAAAAAGCAGAAAAAATGACGCAACCGTCAGAGTAGATTGCATTCTTTTTTGAACGCTTGAATTCACATATAAAATGTTCTTTAATGAGGATAAATTAAGGGGCATAACACATAAAATGATGAAGCTAACGACAAGTCAAATACAAAGGCTATCCGAAAAAATTCTAGCTCAGTGGAAATCTCAAAATCTAATTACATTTAAAGTGGATGAAAAAATTGTCTTACAAGCCGTCAAAGACGTGATCACTACTGACTTCAAACGCGAAGATCAGTTGGATCAAGAAGTTCGCGCTATGGCCGATCAGATTGCCAGCGAACATGGGGACAACATGCAAGCGGGAAAAATGTTTCCGATGCTGAAACAAAAATTAGCTAAGGAAAGAAAAATTATTTTATGATTTTATCCGACGAGCGCCAAGCGCATTTAGCAAAACTTGCGACCGATAAGGTTTGGGGCGACGACATCGTCGATTTTTCCGACGATGACGAAGCCCTGATGGCTGCAAAAAAAGGGGTCGTCTTTTTTATCCGTGAAGTTATGGAGATCGACGTAAAGGCCCGTGAAAAGGTGGCGTCACTTAAGAGAAACGTCATGGAAGGCACCGGCGAGTGGGACATTTTATATCGTAAATATTACGAAGAGGAGAAAAACCGTCGTGGCTAAGAAAAAGAAAATAATAAAAAAGATGGCGCCGAAAAAAGTCGCGCTAAAAAAACCAGTCAAAAAGACCACGGCAAAAAAAGTCGCTGTTAAAAAGTCAGCTCAAAAGCCTGTAAAGAAAGTAACAAAAAAAGTTGCTCCGAAAAAAGTGATCAAGCCGGCTCAAAATCAAAAATCAAATTCAAAAAATATTGATTACGCCAAAGCGGTAACTCCTTTGGGTGAGCGGATCGTTGTTCGTGCGGTGCAGGCCGAAACGATGACGCCGGGGGGGCTTTTTATTCCGGATACGGTTGATACCAAAGATCGCTATGTGAAGGCGACCGTATTAGCCGTCGGCCGTGGAGCTAAAAATAAAAAAGGTCACGTGAAGCTTTTAGATGTCAAAGTCGGAGACACTATTTTATTTCCGGCTTTTGCGAGTGTTCGAATTTATTTTAACTCAGAAGAATTACATATTGTAAATGAATCTGACGTCTTAGGAACGGTTTAAACAAAAGGGTGTGTCTCGTGAAAAAAATATTCAGTTTAATTATTATTTTATGTTCGGTGCAATCTTACGCCATGTCGATCGACTGGAGCGGAGGTTATCGTATTGAATACGTATCAATACCCAACACGACACTGGCCGATTCGCCGGGAAGTAAAGATTACGGTTTAAATTATTTATATCTTCAGCCTAAAATCATTGGTTCAGACGGAATTAATATTGTCAGTCGCTTTGATATTTTCGGAAGCGATCTTCCGGCTTATAAAAATTCCCAGCTCGGATCTTTTTGGGGTGGCGGTTTAAACCGAGACAAAACAGGGAAAAACGGTTCTAATGTCACTTCTCAGAATGCGGATTCGCTTGGAGTTCGCACCAGCCAGCTTTATTTAAATGTGAATCAAGAGTACGGATCACTTGTTGCCGGGCGCGCACCGATCGAATTCGGAATGGGAATCACGCACAATGCGGGCCGCGGAGAATTTGACCACTGGATCGATACGCGCGACATGGTGGGGTATCGTTTTATCGTGGACAATGTTTCCTTCATGCCTATTTTAGCCAAAAGTTTTCAAACTGATTTTGGCTTAGCCTCAACCGTTTCGGATCAAATCCTGGTATTAGAATACGATAATAAAGATATCGGCGCCAAGGCCGGTGTTTTTCATCAAACGCGCCGTTCAAGTGACACATCTAATGATGGAAACTTTGCAGGATTCCCCGGATCAACCGGAGTTTTAATGGGCGGATTTAAATCTCAGACGATTAACGTTTTCTTGGAAAGAAAATACACGTCTTTTGAATTTCGTCTCGAGGGAAGTTTCCTGACAGGTGAAACTGGTCTTCAACACACGAATGGTGAAGAAATTAAATTAAACGCCTACGCAGTGGCGGCAGAAATGTTATTACCTGCCAATGAATCCAAATGGGAATTCGGCACGCGTTTCGGAGTTGTTAGCGGTGATGATCCGAAGACTTCGACCTATGAAGGTTATCAAATCGATCGCAATTATGATATTGCGATGTTGATGTTTAATCATCGCTTGGGCCGAGTCGACATTTTTGGAAACGGACCAATCCACGCCAGCGATGCGGCCAGTGGATTAACGATTTCTAATTCGGCGGATGATGAAGCGATTGGTAACACTTTTTATTTAGCCCCTTCATTTAAATATTCTTGGAATGAAAAGTTAGATTGGAAAAATACTTTGGTTTACGCGCAAGTCATGACGAACGCGAATAATTTTGTAGACTTTAAAAAAGACTTAGGTCTAGAGTTAGATACACAACTTATTTATCGGCCTCGTGAACGAGTCACGTGGTCTACCGGAATCGGTTTCCTGTTCCCAGGAAACGCTTGGAAAGCAGGAAGCACCAATGATTTCGATAATAAAATGAGCTATGGATTAAGTACTAAAGCCGCTATCACCTTTTGACAACAGCATGAATGCAACTTGTACGACAGTATAAATGACAACTCGAACACAGTATGTGTGCGGTGAGAGCAGGGCCGGAGGGGAGCAATCCCCTCCGGATTTTTTTATCCTTATTTAACAGTGCATTTCAATGTTTTAAAGAAGTTCGATTCAGCAATATCGCTATAGATAAAGTGATAAACGACGTTAAATTTTTGGCCCGCTTCAAAATTTCCCTGTGCGATCGCTTTAGGAATTCTTAATTCGTAACCCCAATTACCGCCCCAGTTTGCATAGAGCTCAATTTTTTGATCATTGTAAGTGACGTTTCGACTGAGCGAAGCTTCCTCGTTTGATTCGAAAATGCCACCGCCATATTCATAAAGACCTTGATCGACTCCGGTCAGAACGATCACTTCAGGACTCGCGATAGTGAACTGCAGACTGTCGCTTGGCTTAGGTCCACGGCATTCCACTGAAGTCGCGGCGTGGGTGGTGCTAGCCATAAGCAAAATTGAGATTAAGATGTGTTTCATAAATATCCTTTGTTTAAATGTTCTTTGTTATTGAGCTTTTTGTAGGACAGTTTGTAAGTTCTGTAAATTATAATATTGATCATTTTATGTTCTATTTATTAGAATGTTATGATGGATCTAAAATATTTGAGCGCATTTTATAAGGTTGCGACCCATCTTAATTTCGCCAAAGCGGCTCAGGAGCTTCATATCGCGCCCTCGGCTATCACTCGGCAAATCAAGCTTTTAGAAGAATCGGTGGGCCACCCGTTGTTTATCCGGAGTCCGCAGCTGGTTAAGTTAACCAAAAACGGGAAAAAATTATACGAAAAGACCCAGCATTTCTTCCGAGAGCTCGAACTCGATGTTACCCGCAAAGTTTCTTTTGGATGTCTGCAGAGCGTATTCGAATCAGATATTCAGTCTCGGTTTTTAAGGCATCCGGATTTTTGGCAATCAAATATAGATAAACTGATTATTAATATTCCCGAATATCTGGAAGCTGATCTATTAGATGGGGTTGTTGATTTTATAATTACTAATCGTAAACCTCATTCGGTCGATCTGATGGCTATCAATTACGGCGTCGAACATTACCAAATTGTATCCAAGTCGAAAATCACCAAGCAATCCATGCAAGAATCAGCTTGGGTTGTGATTAACTCTACGGAAAATATTTTTTACAATCTGAATATTACTCCGAAATCGAGAATTGAAATCAATTCATTAAATGCAGGTCTGCAGCTCATTTTAGCCGGCTACGCCATGGGAATTCTTCCGGTCTCCGTCAAAGTCCCTTCGTCCTTTAGCACGAAAATTCTAACCTACAAAAATGACGTCGAGCCCTTGTACCTTGTCATTCCCAAAATGATGAACGGCGATGCCCATTTGAATCAGATCATTCATCGTTTGTTGCCGGCTTAAGACGGCTGTTTAAAACTTTAACATCCCTGGTTTATCAAACTCACTACTTTTTCGCACACCTGGTTTATCAATTGCAATTGATAGGAATATGAAAAATATATTTAAGCGTTTCATTTTGATACAGTCGTTGTTTGCCGTGTTGCTCACTTCACAAGCCGTGGTCGCACAAGAAAATTCACAGGAAATTATTTCGTTTCAACTGGCTAACGGTGAAACTATTTCCTTGTCTGCTGAACCTGATGTTGATGACATGAAAAAATCATTGGGCCTTTCAGTTTCGGATGAAATTCGTAAAAAAATTGAAAGTAAAGGCGGCGTGGTTGAAAATGTCGATCCGCTTGTGGGATGGAAAGCCTTATCTCAACCAGATCAAACCAAATTTTCGACTTTAAGATTTAATTACCTGAAACAAGTCGTAAAAATCTTAGATAAAATGCATGGCCTGGTCGGTGTCGGCATAATAGCCGGGGACGCCATTAAATTTACGGTGCAAAAAACAAAACGCCTTTTTGTAAAACCTAAAGTTTTAACCTTGGTCGATAGAAAAGCGTTGAGTGAAAGAAAACGCGCGGCGATCGAAGGCATTGCTCGAGCCATTGATTATAAAATGTGGTTTCAAGCACCGTTATTGATTAACGCTAACGAATTCGGAATCCAGGCTTCGGTCGGAATTATTGGTTTGGGTGGATTTCAGAAAAAAGGCGGCGGTGGGGTCGAAGAAATCGGAATCAGTTTAGCTTATAATAAAGACGCGAAATCTTTTATCTTTGAAGTTTTTCATAATGGTGAAAGATTTGATAATGCCACCATGCCTGCATTCAACGTGGGAATTAATGGAAAAGCGAGTTTGGTCATGAAGGCCCAGTCGAAGGATAACTCGAATAAAGTCGCGGAGGGGTCAACCTTTTATCCACCTGCATTTCCAGGATCAACAAGTTACGGACCTGAAATGTATGCGGCGGGTATGTCAACGGGCGTGGGATTTCCGCCACCACCTTTAGGCGATCTTCTGACCTTTACCAATACCTATAAGCGCACGGCGCTCATAAAAATAAGCATTTCACCTATTGTTAAGGGATTTATTCGCGTTAGCGTGGGAGACCTACGAGTTCCCGTCAAATCGATTTTGTATCGCTTCGTTGATATTTTTCAGGGAATTAAATATTTAGTTTCTATAAAATCCCAGTCTGAAGTTCAAAAGCAGGATGAATCGAAAAATTCCCCGGCCGACAAAATTATGATGAGGACCTGTGAAGGTTTGTTCGGAGCCTAATCTTTATCTGATTCTTCTTCGTCTTCAAAATCCTTTTCGTCGTCGTCATCATCGTCATCGTCGTCGTCAACAAGATCTTCGTCTTCCAGCTCCTCGGTTGTCTCGATTCGCAGGAGCCATCCCTCTTCGTAGGAATCTTCCAGGATAATTTCCGGATTTTCTAACACTTGAGAATTAACTTCGATGACCGTCCCTTTCACTGGCGAAAAAATGTCTAATTGGCCATCATCAGAATCTAAAGTTCCAATCGGTGAATCAGCATCTATTTCGTCCTGCTCTTGCGGTAGATCAATACTATTGATTTCCGTGATGTCCTCAAGCCCTTCTTCGTTAATTCCAATGGTGATCACTCCGTCTTGCTCGGAATACCATAAGTAATGCATGAAATTTTTAACTTTATCGCTCACGGACAGCCCCTTTTATTTTTTGATTACGGTCGACGATTATGATGCCTGTGGATTCCATGAAAAACAACCCGTGTAGCATTTTTTTGCTGTGAGTTGATCGGTGGAAATCAGTTGTTCGTTTTAAACGAAGGCTTCGATATATACCCATTCGGCTTCTTTGATTTGCCATTACTTAATAGCAAGGATTTGGACGCTATTTCTTCATAAATTCGCTGTCCCCACACAGTTCCCGTGGCTTGATTGCAGTGAATTCCGTCCACGGTGGTAATTTCTGATAACGTCATGACCTTCATACTGTCGACAAAAGTACATTTTCCATCAAGTTCTTTTTTAATCGCGGCAGCAACCTGTTGCGCACGCCAATTACTTTTTTTATAATAAGTTCCCGCACCATTTTTTCGACGGTCTAAAGAAAGGCCGTTTTCATCAACCCAATCTGTCCAGGTGGGTCCCACCCAGAAACATTCGCTCGGCTGAGTCTTAGAAATTTTGATCTGATTAAGAATTTTTTGAACGTTATTTTGGATTGCCCGGTTATTTTTAACGTCCTCTCGATAACCCGCAAAATTATCGCCGAGTTCAACAATGAGAATGTCAGGCTTCTCAGATGAAAGCAGCGTCGATAATTGCGCGACAGATCCCTTTGCCACGGGTGATTTCATCGCTGGACGGTCGATGTACCCGTAGTTTAAAGTACGCTTCGCTACATCTGCCGACGAATACTGAATGCCACTGGCACTGGCTAAGCCGATGGATCGAGCCGCCGTGACGTTTTTATGATGAGCCAATGATGTATAAAGCTGAGTGCCGAAGTCCCCCACCGTATGCGAATCGCCGATTTGTAAAATTTTGGCGGCGTCAGCGCTCACACTGATCCAATTAATAAGAAACAGAATAAACCATTTCACAGGAATAATCGATTTCTTGAAAAGTGTCTCATAATGTTCCCTTTAGTTATGTTTCAAAAGTTATTACGTTTACTAATGACTTCATCATTTCACAATTCTCATCATTTTAAAGACTAGATTTTTATTCTGACCACCGTCACAAGCTAGAGCCCTGGACCTAGGTCATCAGTTCAATCAAATGATGAATTCAGCAAAAACCAACAGTTGCAAAAAATAAATTAAAAAAACTCGACCAAGGGCTAAAGTTTCCTAGACCTTCATCCGATAGGTAATTCAAGTTGGCATGTAAGAGAAAGTTACGAGCGCTTCTGCAGCAGGGAAGACAGCTTGGGAAAAGTGATGAATCAATCACTCAAAACTTTTCTGAGGCTGTTTTCAATTTTTTTAAGTTTTTGAAAATTGAGAATTTTAATAAACAAAAATTATACCAAAGGGGACGTTTTATGGGTATGAGAATTAGTACGAATGTGGCATCACTGAATGCGCAAAGATCATTAGCTACGAACACAAGAGAACAACAAAAAAGTATGGCGCAGATCTCAACTGGATCGCGTATTACGAAAGCGGGCGATGATGCGGCCGGTTTAGCTATTTCTGAGGGTTTAAAATCTCAGGTAAGATCATTAGGTCAAGCTTCACGAAATGCCAACGATGGTATCTCGATGATTCAAACGGCTGAACAAGCTATGGGCGAAGTATCCAATATCGTAACTCGTTTAAGAGAATTGGGTATCCAAGCTGGTTCGGACACGATTGGTGAATCTGAAAGAGGATTTATCCAAAAAGAAGTAGATTCATTAAAATCTGAGGTTCAGCGTGTGGCTGAATCAACAACTTTCGGTTCAAGAAAATTATTAGACGGTACCGGTGGAAAACTCGATATCCATGTGGGTACGGGCGCCAACGAAAAAACCGATTGGATTTCATACGATTCAAGTATGACAAACGTAACAACCGACAATTTAGGACTCGGCGATTTAGATTTTTCTTCTAAAGCTGGAGCCCGCTCGGGTTTAGCCGCTTTAGATAAAGCACAGCTTAACGTGAATGGTTCACGAGCTAACTTGGGTGCCATGCAAAATCGTTTAGCTTCAACCGTAGACGTTATTGCTACGACAAGTGAGAACATGAGCGCAGCAAATTCTCGTATCCGTGATACAGATATAGCCGCATCATCGTCAGAATTAGCTCGTAACAATGTGATGTTACAAGGTACGACTTCAGCCTTAGCGCAAGCTAACCAGTTGCCACAGTTAGCCTTAAAATTATTAGGATAAAATTTTATAAAATATTATGAGCAGGGTGCGTGGTCTTTGGTAACGTGCACCTTGTTATGTCAGGAGGCTTAAATGACGTGGAAGTGAAGTCGCTGTCGGATTTCTTTTATTCAACTGTCTGATCGATGTTTTACACTTAATTTTTATAACGACTAATTACAGTCATTACAAAAGGGGATTCATGTAGCGGCACGTAAAAGATTTAAATAATTTTTTAACTATTCTGAAAGCCAGGTTTATGACCTGGCTTTTTTTATTGG
>JACMMZ010000257.1 GCA_014378775.1 Pseudobdellovibrionaceae bacterium | reverse complement strand
TCTTTTTCGGGATCTGAATCGTAAACGATGCCGCATCCGGAAAAATAGGTCAGGGTATTTTTTGAGTGAAGAAACGAGCGAATGGCTAAATTTAATTTAAAATCGTGATTCTGCCACCAGCCAATACATCCGGTATAAAAATGACGATGGTTTGTTTCCAGCTCAAAGATCGCCTTCAGACTTTCTTTTTTCGGACATCCAGAAATGGACCCCGCCGGTAGCATGTGTTTGAGAATCTCGGGCAAAAACAAATCAGTCTGACCAGAAATTTCAGAATAAGTATGAATTAAATAATTAAGACTGAGCTCTTTTCGGTGTTCACTTACGACGACTTTTTCAAAGCAGACCGCCTGCAAATCGTTTCGCAGTAAATCCACAATCATGGAAAGTTCGGCATTTTCTTTTGTATTTTTTAAAAGATCTTCGAATGGTTGATTTTGCGACGTGGTCCCTTTGATCGGCCGAGTTAAAATAGATTTTCCCTTTTTTTCAAGAAATAATTCTGGAGAGTAACATAAGATTTCCGAATCAAGCCGTGGTAAAAATGCGCTGTACTGTGAATTAAATTTTTGAAAATAATATTTAAAAATTTCAAAAGGATCCGTGTGGGGATCAACTTTGGATTCAAAACACGATGTTAAGTTCACCTGATAGTAACGGCCATTTTGAATATCGAATCTGATTGATCTGACTTTTTCCAAAAATTCGTTTTTCGCTAATTGAGGAGCAAAATTTAAATTAAAATTTTCTTTTGGGGTCGTAAGATCTTTTTTATCAATCAGTTTAAAATGATTTAAAATAAAAACCGATATGGCAGGATCATTTTCTAACAAAGATTCTGCATTTTGCTTTTGAAGATCATCAAAGTTGACTTGAATCACTTTCATTTGAGTCGGGTACTCAGACTGAGTTTTTTCCAAAAAAGCTGTTAAATCGGTGTGATGATCGCATTGAACTAAAATATAATCATCAGAATGGATCAATAAATCATCTTCATAAAAACATATGATCGGATTCACTTCATCATCCAATCTAAAATATATTTTTTGTAAAGTTCAGATGATTCGGTCAGAAAAGATTCAGGATGAAACTGAAAGCCCAGATATTTTTTGGTTTGGTGCTGGGCCCACATCACGCAGTCATCGTCACGAGAAGTCGCTAAAACTTCAAAATCATCGCTAGGTTTACAGCGAAGTGAATGATAGCGTCCTACCGCTAATCGATCGAAAGCCCCCGCCGCTTTCAGTAAAGATGTTTTTCCATGCTGAGGCGGAGAATAGGTTCCAACCTCTCCACCAGAAACCACAGTCATCATTTGAAAGCCTAAACAAATTCCTAAAACGGGTTGTTCAAGCTGAGTCAGTAATTTTAAACTATGAGGATAATCTTGCGGAGCTTTCGGCCCCGGAGAGAAAACAATGAGATCGTAATTTTTCATATCTAACCTTGCTATTTCGGCGTGATTGATTACAAAAACTTTAAATTCCGGCTGAAGCCAAAATTTGATGTTTTCAATGAAGGAATCATCATGATCAATTAAAAGAGCCAATCGCGACATCTGTGTCATTTCAATAGGTTATATACTTAAACTAGGCTATACACCAGTTTTTTGAAAATTTTAAAATGGTGATTGAATCTGTTCGATTTACATATTATTTATATATGTAAGTGATATGTAAATAACCAAGGAGAAAAACCATGAGTCAGTATAAAATCGTTCGCGCGCCGACCTACAAGATTTCCAATAAGCCTTTGTTTCAAAATTCTTATAATATTCATTATATGCCGAACTTTAAAAAATCTCTTCGTCTTGAGCGGATGAATGTATACATCTGGTTTGTTCAGGTTGTTCTCAGCGTCGCCATCACTTTAACTTAAAAAAGCCTCTCCCTTAAAATGCCTGCGCGCTGACTTTTTAAAGGTCAGCGTCGATACCGTAATCATTTCGTAAGTTACCCTCGGTTAAAGAATTCTCGCTTTTAGGCATCAATCCTTTTTTCTTCATTTTCTCAACTAAAGTGGTTCGGTTTAATCTTAATAAAAGAGCCGCTTGATTTTTATTCCAACCAGTTTTTTCCAGGGCTTTCAGGATTAAAGCGTTTTCAAATTGATCCACGGTCGAATTGAAATCCAAACCCGCTTCTGGTAGATCAATAATTCCGGTCTCTGCAAAGCAAGCCGCCGCGGATTTGTATTTCGCAGGCAAATCACTTAATTGAACTTCGCCGAAGCCTTTTAAAATACTTAATCTTTCCATTAGATTTTCAAGCTCGCGTATGTTTCCGGGCCAAGAATAGTTATTTAAACAAGAGGCCGCTTCGGATGAAAAGCCGGACAAAATTTTTGCTTTATTTTTGTTAAAAATATTTAAAAAGTGATTTAGTAGCAATGGAATATCGGTTTTTCTTTCACGTAAAGCGGGGATATGTATAGGAATTACATTTAAACGGTAATAAAGATCTTCTCTGAATTTTCCGGCTTCAACGGCCTTATCTAAATCTTTGTGAGTAGCCGCGATAACCCGCGCATTCATGGTGATGGTTTTTGTCGAGCCGACCGGTTCAAAGGTTTTTTCTTGTAAGGCGCGCAATATTTTAACCTGAAGACTTGGATCTAAATCGCCAATTTCATCTAAGAAAATAGTTCCGTCCTCGGCCGATTCAAAACGTCCCATACGATTAGCAATAGCGCCGGTGAAGGCGCCTTTAACGTGTCCGAATAATTCACTCTCAAGTAACTCGGAAGGGATCGCGCCGCAGTTAATCGCCACGAAAGGTCCATTTCCTCGGATGGAATTGTAATGAATAGCTTTAGCAACAAGTTCTTTACCCGTTCCCGATTCGCCGGTAATCAAAACTGTAGATTCGGCGTCGGCAACCCGTTCCACCATTGAGAGACAGTTTTTGATACTTTCGCTTTCACCTATGATTTGATTAAAGCGATACTTTGTCGATAATTCGCTTCTTAATTTTTGATTTTCAAATTGCAAAGTTTTATGAGTTAAAGCTTTTTCGCAAACACTCATCAATTCTTCTAAACTGAAAGGCTTGGTTAAAAAGTGAAAAGCTCCGCGCTGTGTAGCACTTACGGCTGATTCAATCGAACCAAAACCGGTTAAAATAATAATTTCTGTTGCGGCATTTTGATTTTTAAGAAAAGTCATGAATTCTAAACCGTCACCATCAGGTAAGTTCACATCCACGATCGCTAAATCAAAGGGTTTATCGGTTGAACAAAAAGATTTGGCTTCTTCAATTTTTTGAGCAGTGACCACGGTGTAGCCCTTGCGATCGAGCATTCTAAATAAAGCGGTTCGTAATGTCGACTCATCATCCAATATGAGAACTCGTGCTGTCTTCATGAACTTCCTTCCGTGGTAAGTAACAAATTCTGCCAACATCCTGTTAACAAAATGAAACAAAGAACTTGTTCAGAATAACCTATATTTTGACAGGAGTGTCAAAAAACAAGGGCTCATATTTAAATTCAGGACTTTTGAATGATGACTTTAAGACTGATCCAGTTTTCTTGGGGGACTGCAATTTCAAGATGCATATTTTGATCGGTTAAACATTTTGAAAGGGCTAATAGGCTAATATCTTTTGATTTTTCGGCTTCGTCCAGGTGACCACAGTTTCCTTGAAATTCAAGGCTGTAGTTGGCGTCCCCAGAAATGTGATTTTGGTCGGGGGTAATTTTTACCTCGATCAGTCCAGTTTTCTGAGCACTTACTTTTCGGAAAGATTTAATTTTTTCGATATAAAAATTGAAAATAAAATGGATTGCATCGCGAAAAGCCGTTTTGGAAAGAGGCAGGCTTAAATCGGCCTGCTGACTGATATTCACAATTTTAATGTTTTCGTTTTTAAATCGAATTTCGTGAATCGATAGGCTCTCTTGCAGAAGATCAGCCACTTTGTAAATGCCTTGATCATCTAGATTAGTCGTGCGCGAGAAAATAAGCAGATCTTCAATGATCTTCTTCATCCTTAAGGTCGTGTCGATCATCGACTTGATGTCAGCCGAAAAGTGACTATCGCGCGGTAAATCCATTTGCACGAGTTGAAGGTAAGACAGCACGCCTCCCAGGGGATTATTCAATTCATGGGCAATCGAACTTGAAATGATGCCTAATTCTTTCATTTTTGCCGTTTGATTAAGACGCTGTTCAAAATAATGCTCTTCGGTTTTATTTTTATATAAATTAATCCAAAGTTTTGTGGGGTTATTATCTAGCGCGATTGAATTAGAATAAACATCAAAAAGAGCCCCGTTAATTTTTTCGGTAAATTTTTGTCCCAGCTGGCCACTCACAAACTCGGGAGCCTGTTCACCGGAAGCAATATCACGTTTAAATGCGGCATTAGATTGGATGATACGGTAATGAATGTCCACCACGGCAAGGGGATGATTGAATTCAGCAAAGGCCTTACGAACAATATTTTCGGTTCGAGCTAGATTTGTGTAATCGAGTTCTCGGTTGTAATTAATTTCGATAATGTCTCGGATTTTCGCGAAAAGATTTAGATCATCTTTTTTAAAAACTTTTTGGTCGCCCTTAATAAAATAAATGGCAT
>JACMMZ010000256.1 GCA_014378775.1 Pseudobdellovibrionaceae bacterium | reverse complement strand
TTGACCATAGACACCTCTAACATAGAAGTTGCAACGCGAATGCCGGTATTCTTCATGCAACTGCGCTGTAAACGAGATCACGAAGAATCTCGTGCTGGGTTTGCTGAAACCCTTAAAATAGTTAGACAGCTGTCAAGTTTTAGCAGGCCGTCTCTAAATGAAACAGCTTCGGAATTAAGGGATGCTCGAAAAATTTGATGGTATAATGGCCACCTGTCTCCCGCTCCAACATTTCTTGTTGGAGCTTTGGTTCGCGAAATCATCATCAATAAATACGAACAGTTACCCAAATCACCAATACACGAGCAAAAGATTTGGCAATTAAAGTACTCACAAATACAAAAAACGAATCAATTCATCAAACTTTTTCTGATCGGCGAACTTCAATGCCTGAATGTATACCTCACGAATTCCACCCTCTTGATTGATATCTCCCACAACACTGGCGGCTCCCCACGTTGGAATCTGCTGATTATACTTTGCTGCCAATAAATCCGTATGCATACGCGAGTAACGACCATTACCATTTGGAAACGGGTGAATAAAAACAAGTCGATGATGAAAACGCGCTAGGATTTCAGTCCAATTATAAGATTGGTGTTCAACCCACGTTTGAACATCTTTCATTAAAATAAAAACTTGCGTCGATATTTGTGAAGAATCAATTCCTATCGACTTCTGAGTCGTTCTATATTGACCGCTCCACGTCCATACGTCGCCGTACATGCGCTTATGAAGAAGCCTTACAAAAGATTCGTCTAAAATTTCTTTTCGATATTTTAAAGCCCAATTCTTACCTTCGATAATATTTTTCTGTTCTAAAAAGTTAAGCTCACTTTGCATAACGATATCATCTGGAATCAGACCGTTGAGTTCATCCGGATCAAGCGGAGTCGATCCTTTTGGATATTCAGGTTGAAACTTCATGTTATTTATTTTTAATCCACAGTCTTGGATCTAAATCTTGTTTTAAATCTAGAGCGAGCTGCTTAATCTGTTTATCAGTAGTCGTTTTTTTCACGCCTTGTTGTTCCAGATTCATCGAATAGGACACGCCCAGAACAATACTTTTTGCCAAAGCTTCGGCTTTCTTTTCTAAAATATCGTCAAATGATTTATACTGAGATTTTGGAACTACCATATAAACAACTTCACAATCCATCGCCTCAGCAGCTTTGAATAAGTTTTTTAATGAAGTACTTTGTTTAACTTCGCCAGCTTCTATTTGTGAAACGCTGTTTTTTCCAACCTTCATTAAATCTGCCAATTGCCTAGTCGTTATTCCAAGCGCCATTCGAACTGACTTGATCCACCCCTTCTTCAAGGGCTTAAGCTTTAGCGCATTTTCAATTTTTTCATCTAATATATGTCTTTGACTGTGAAGTCTTTTTTTATCGTTTTTCATATATTGATGGTCATATATTTATGTTCATAAGTCAACTTTATGGTCATGTATACATGGTCAAAACGAGACTTTATGCACATATAAACATGACCATAAAGGATATAGATGATGCTCTTTGATGACATGAGAATATAGAAGTCAGAAAATTAGATGGTTTACGGGCCACCCGTTTTCCGCTCCAACATTTTTTGTTGGAGCTTTGGTCCGCTTTCTAAGAAACAATTTAAGGCGATTTTAAGTTCACACTCGACTTCACTCTCGTGAAAGTCGATCTCATTTTAAGATATTCTTCTTTGGTCACTTTTCTGTCCGGATTACTTTTGATTTCCTGCAAAATTGCGTCGGCTTCAATCAACGCAGATTTTTGGTCCTGGAGCATTTTCTTTGTGCTATTTAAATATTCGACGACGTATTTTCTTTCAAATTCAATTTGCGCCGTTTGAGTGGTAAGAGAATTAAAATTTTTATATTCGTCCTTTGTTACGGGAATTTTTATGTCGCTTCCCTTCGTGTTGATCTTCAGAAAGAGCTGCCCGTCAGAATATCGTTCGAGTTGGCCAATTTTTTTGTCCGGATTTATACTAATATCGCCAATTGCATTATCCAAATATTCCGTATGTCGTTGATTCATATCTTTTAAAATATTTAAACGAAAATTAGATTCCGACAAACTTTTTTTCACATTTTCATAATCAAGTCCATTCAAAACTTTTTTATTTTCGGCTGCCGAAGTAAACAAATCTTTTAATTTTATCGTTTTATCTTTCCTAAAGTTGTTTAGGATTACGGCCTCAGAATTGAAACGCGTTGACTTCATTAAATTTAAGGCTTGTTGCCGGGATTCGTCGGCTTGTGCATAAATAGAATACGGAATCTTCGGATCAAGCCCTCGTGGGAAAAACTGCACTGCCAGAGGGTCTTTAACGTTTTCGATTATATTTTGTTTGGTTTTTAAGTGACCCACTTCGTGCCATTCTGTTACCCCGGCTTTTTCAGCCACAAATCCCCTTTGGGAAATATTTATGACTGGCATTTCTTTTTTTAGCCCATCCGCCGTCACCACTTCAGCACCTGATTTGAAATATCCACTAATGCCGCGGTCTTTCAACTCTTCGCCGTAAATCATCTTTACGCCGTATTTTTGATCTACTTGTTGTGCCATTCTTTTTAATTTTGATTCCTCGGACATTGATGAAAGATCGATGGCCTCTTTACCGTCTACCTTTACAATAGCTTCATTTTTCGATGAAATTATCTTAGATTCACTTATTAGGTCCTTTAATTTTACGTCCTTTACTAATGTACGACCGTTTTCTGTCCACATTACCCGTGCAGTTCGAATCCCATCTTTTTCTGAAATAGCAATGATGGTACCCTTTGACGTTCCACCATTCGATCTTTGAAAAAAAACTTTATCCATTTCCTTAAACACACCTGATTTTAAATCATCTACAAGGACAGTTTTAGATAGTTTTTTACCCTGCTCCGTCCAAGAAACTAAAGCAGTTTTTCTACCCTGCAAATCTTGACTAAAACCGATAATTTTCGCCGCAGAGGTTGATCCATTGGATTTTTGTACATAGGCATCTTCAAGTAGTGCAAAACCATTTTTACCACTTTCAGTGTTCATCACGTTTTTTTCAATTGATGCATCGATTTTTCGAATTGCACTAAGTTCATTTTCTGAGGAAGTAAGGTTTTTCGGGAAGTTTTTTGATCTCACTCCCCGGGTAACCGCGACACCTGCGACCTCAGAAACCACGAACGATTTAACATCGCTGGTAATGGCATCTTGATGCCGCCCGATTGATCCCTTGAATTCACTTTGATCCGCTTGGACTTCGCTCCAATTTTTTCCTCTAATATCTTCACCAAGACCTACAAGTTCATTTTGTTTTTCCAAGTCAATAATTTTCCCTTGATGATCCGCAATACTGGCTGCAGTCGAAGCAATTCCAAAAGCAGTTCCCAAAATGGGCGCGACAGGGCCATTGAATAATATCATAGAGCCTCCGCCCCAGGTAACCCAGTCTGGTACTTCATCGCTACGCTTTTTCGCAGCTTCTTTCAGGGGTAAACACATTGATCCTAACAACTGCGGGTTTTTACTTATCACATCCTGTATGACCGAAGGCGATGAATACATTAAGGTCTCGGCAACCTGGGCGTAATCCCAAGCTCCTTTTTCCTGTCTCATAAAATTCGTAGTACCTTGTTTAGTCGTGATCCAATTCGCATATTTTTCTGTGGATTCGACATTTTCTTGAACAGCATCGCGAATCATTTTTCTTTTTTCTTCTAAGGTCATATTTTTCAACTGATCTAACTTATTTCCGAAAGCTTTGCTTTGAAGGATAAAACCCACCTCAGATGATTTGATCTTTTCAAAACCTGCAGGAAGACGCATTGATTTTAAACTCGTTACCGCTGAATTTTTTAGATTTAAATTTAAACTTTGTGAATATCCATTATCTAAACTGGCCTGCTTCGAATTTTTTACTTCATTCACCTTACTATTTAAATCTTGAATCGATACCATTGCTGGCTCTATCATCTTAAGAATATCATCTTCAGATAACTTTCGATGCTGACCGTAGTCTTTTTGATAGCGTTGCAGTTCCTTCATCCCGAGTTTAGCAAGTTCTTGCTCTTCATATTTCGGTAAAGTTCTGATATTGGGGTAAGCTTGGCCTTTAAAAAGCGATAATGCTTTCGATTCAAGCGAGCTGGACGCAGTGGTCTCCGGAATAACGTTTTTCGGATCCGAGAATGAAAATCTCTGCGTGAAATACAAATAATTTCTAAAGCAATTGTTTCGATTACCTTCCATAAGCTCTAAGTGTAATTCTTGCGCGCGTTTCGTATCTTCTGTTTTATTATTTTTTTTAAGATCGAATCCATATTTTTTATTGATATAATCAGCTGTTTCATATCCCGCTTCGGGCCTAAACCCACTTGCAGCCACATTTTTTTTAGCTTTGATTTCTATTTGCTTGGATTGCTCTTTAGCAATCGACCGCGCCATTTCAGTCGTTCCATAGACTGCCTTGGTGCCGAGAAAATCACTATGCCCTTGCGTACTTTGATAAAGAGCCCTTTGCTTTTCGTAATACTGATCTTGATTCGAAATTGTTTTCCAAAGATCGTCTTCCACCTTTTTATTTTGTTCTGGAGTCGATTGCTGTTTATCGAGAAGAGCACTATAAACATCAAGATCGTCTAAGGCCTCTTTTTTATCCTTCAGGCTGCAGGTCGCCGAGCTTTTAATATTACTTTTATTCATGCGGGCAAGAACTTCTGTAATCCCGCCTACCTTACGATCTAAAATACTAACCCCTTTAGTGCACTGGCTTAGCATCGCATTAGCTTTAGTAATTTCCAGAAGGCTTAAATGAAATTCTTTGAATTGCATCGATATAGGGTCTTTGGGATTTTTCGCGATCCAGGTGGTTTGATCTTTGATTTTTGATAATTCGCTCGATGCTTTCGTCAAATGAGCTAAGTCGGGGTCGGCGTAGAATTCTTTTTTTAATTTTTTAAGTTTTGCTTGAATCTGCTGTGGAGATAAACCTGCAGATGTTGAAGTTTGGGCGTAAAACTTATCCGAACATATAAATGATGATAGTAAGACAAAGTAAATAAAATGTTCAAAAAATCGCATACTTAACTATCGGAAAAATCGAAAATTTTCTAAACACCAGTAGGTCCGACTTTGGTCGGTTTTTATCGAATTTAATGCTAGAAACGAAAAAAACCACAGAAATCTTAAGAAAAAGGCATCCGTGGATTGATTTAGAACGACTTAATTTTTAATCATTCAATTCGCAAATCAAACGAATCTCTTCTTTCGAACCATCAGCATTCGTCAGCGTCATACCCGCTTCGTCAAATTCATCTAAGAAAAGATAAAAACTAAAGCCATTCTTTTTAACTGAACTAATTGTATAATTAACATCTTCACTTGTTGCTATAGTACTAAAGTTTTTGATTTCAGTATAACCTGTCCCATTTTCAAATTCAGTTCCGATCGAAACTTTGACTTCACGTGCAACATCGACGGGTCTAATTTTTCGTATCTCCTTCGTGATGTCTTTAGTCTCATCAATGCTAACAACATACCTTGAGCGCAATACTTCGAACTCACTAAATGGCAAATCCTGCAAACATTTGTAAGTATCGGCAGCTGATGCTGTGCCCGAAAAGACCAATAATAACGTCGCTAGTAACATCTTTTTCATAAAATCCCCTTTGATTTTGTTTTGAATAAAAGCCAACTTACACATATTTTTATTTATAAACTAGATGTCATGATTTTTGACAGGTAATCTTTTCCAAAGCTTCTGGCTGAATACTTACCCAAACAAGCGTGTCACTTCACGACAAAGCACAAAATCTCGTCCCCATCATACCCCATCCGTGCTAACCTAAGCCTATGAAAACATTAAAACTTGCCTTATTGGTATTCGGACTCATTCTCTCCTCATGCACCAACACCGCAACCGCGACTAAGAAAGAAGGCTCTATGGACCAAAGCAAAGAAGAACTTAAAAAGAAACTGACTCCGCTTCAGTTTGAAGTCACTCAAAATGGTGGAACCGAGAAGCCGTTTAATAATGAGTACTGGGATAATAAGTCTGAAGGCATTTACGTGGACGTTGTATCCGGTGAAGCTTTGTTTAGCTCAATTGACAAGTTTGATTCGGGTACGGGATGGCCGAGTTTTACCAAGCCTTTGAATGAAAAGAATATTAAAACGAAAGCTGATAAATCAGGTTTTTTCACGCGCACCGAGGTGTTAAGTCAAAAAGCGGATTCTCATCTGGGTCATGTGTTTGATGATGGTCCAAAAGATAAAGGCGGATTAAGATACTGTATGAATTCCGCGTCTTTAAAGTTTATTCCTAAGGAAAAACTCAAAGAAAGCGGCTACGGTGAATACACGGAATTATTCAAGTAAATCAGTTGTAAAAATTGGCGCTGGTCATGTTCTTTTTAAGAACTGAGCCAGGGAACCACAGGTAGCCCTTGTCGCAGTGTAAACGAGGGTCGTATCCAGTACAGTCATCTGAATAAGAATTTTTCACTAGATACAAACACTGCTTACGGATGACGTCATACTTTCTTCCGTACACCATCACAGTGTGCAGATTAGTTAATTTATTTTTGTTGTTATCGATATTCGAAAAAATTTGGCTGTATACGTCCACTGATAAGGCGTGTCCGTCAGTCAAGGACTTGTTCATTTTTGTCAGCATCCCATTCAGGGTAATCTTCATGGAGACACCAATTTTACTTTTAAACGGCACACGATCAGGATCGCAAGCCGTTTTGCGAATTTCATCTAGGATTTTATTTTTTTCAGTTTTGGCTAAAAGATTGTAAAATAGCTCAGCATTGATATTTTTGAATTGATAGAAATACGGCAGTTGCTGGAGTCCGTCTATTCTGTGATTTTTGATCGCCGCAGCTATTGCATAAATTTCCTTCGCAGCTACCGCAATTTCGACTGAGCTGGTTTCACCATCCGGTGTAACGCGAATCCAATCCTCTGACGGAAAACTAGATTCCGGGCAGTACCCTTGATCGATAATCATCTGACTGGCAAATTTAGCTAATCCGTATTCACTGGGACGGTCTTCACCGTTTGAGTTCTGATTGGTCCAACGCTGAAAAAGATTAATGATTTTAGATGAACTGGATTTTCCGTAATTAATCGCGATGTCGGCGGCTGAGATTTGGATCGGCGTCTTTTCAGCGAATTGCAAATTGTCCGCACTGGAATGAGCAAAGCACCAAGCTAATGATTTTTGATTGCGAATTTGAAGCGGAAAATTTGTTCTAAAATCAACACTGGAGCAGTCTTCGTTTGCAAAAGAGGATAAGGAAATGAAGATTACTGTTAAAGCCAATGATGACTTTATTAATTTGAACACAATTTTCCCCTTGATGAATAGTTGCACCTTCAGTGTGCTTTAATCTTATTCATGATAAGGGGCGTGCTGCAACTGAGTTATCAACAATGACATCCCACATAAAAAAATATTTGGGTTTAGTTCTCGATGGTGGCAGTTTTCGTTGGAGCAAGAGGTACTGATAACAAAGTTCCCTTAGGAACCAGGCGACCGACTTTGAGAAATTTTGATTCAACATGAATATTTAAGGCTTTAAATTCTTTAGAATTCATTTTGTATTTTTGAACTAAATCTTCATATTTGGTGTCGTGAGCTAAATACACCGATTCCATATTTAACGGCTTGGCTACGAAAAACGGTTCGCCAAAATACAGATTCGAATGCGATTCCACATGTAATGCAGCTAAAAACGTGGCGTAGAAATTTCGTGAGGCAAATCCAATGTGCTTTTTCACTTTTTCCGAAGCAAAAATTTTATTTGCTTCCGTGGTTCCCATTTTCTTTCTGACTTTTAGCATACTCCCCACGCCGAAATTATAGGATGTCACCGCCAGCGGCCAGGAACTTAATATTTTAAAATTTTGTTTAAATATATCCGCAGCCAGTTTAGTGGCGTATTTCGGATGGTCCCTTTTATCATAACTTTTTTGAAGGTATTTATATTTTCGACCTACATTCGGCATGATTTGCCACAGTCCACTGGCGCCCACTTTAGACCGGGCTTCGGGGTTAAAAGAACTTTCGACGAACACCACGCGCGTTAATTCTTTGGGGATATTATTTTCCTCAAAGATTTGCTCCATCATCGGTAAATATTTTCCCGATTCAAATATAGCTTTTTGCATGCGATCTTTGAGACCCATTTGCAGTCGCACTGTTTTTGGATTTTTTATTCCGAATCGTTTAGCGATAAATTTTCGCTGGCGCTCGATCACAATTTTGGCTTCCAATTCCCGGCGGATGGGACCCCATTTGGGGTTGAGATAAATATCGGTCAGATTAATTTCACCTAGGATAAAATTAATATCACCGGCCACATGAAATACACCTTCAGTGGTGGTGTACTGGGTATAAATCTTAATCCAAAAATTGACTTCATCTTTCAACGGCGGAGGCACGGTGAAAGTGTCATATTCATATCCCATGGCTTTTTGCTCACCAAACGTCGGTGGCTTCCAGAACGCCTTTTCGCTTTCTTGAGCCTGCACTGAATTTGCGAGAAAAATCAGAGTAAAAATAAAAAAAAATTTAAATTGCATTATGATTTATATCGACGTTTTTGACGCTGAACATGAGAGAGAATAAAAATATTTAAACTGTATTAATTTGAAACGTTATGCTGCATAATAAAACCATGACCGATCCCAAAGAGAGCCGCAAATTATTAACTGATTTTTTAAGATCATTTCTAATTCCGACTTTAATTGGCAAATCTTTTGTGCTGTATTTCGGTATCAATCTAGCGGATCACCCTGATGAAGGCTACGGTTATGGATTAGCAGCAGCGATGGCTTTTACCGTCTTTACTTTATGTTTATTTATTTGGAGACACCGAAATTATCAAGATTGATCCTCGGGGATAATTCCTTTTTGAACCGCTTCCCGATCACTTTCATCTTCATTTAAATGAATCAACACGCGCTCCGCCATCATGCGCGTGAATCCTTTGATCAAGATCAACTCTTCGACGTCAGCATTTTTAATATTTTCAATCGTTTCAAATTTTTTCAGTAAGGCTAATTTTCGCGGTTCTCCCAATCCGGTCACTTCATCTAATACACTGCGAAGACTGGCATCTTCCCGGCGGTTTCGGTGAAAAGTAATCGCAAAACGGTGAGCTTCATCACGAAGGCCGGTCAGAATTTGAAAAGCTTCGGTGTTTCGTTTAAAAACGACGGGATTGGCTCGCCCCGGAATATAAAATCTTTCTTCTGTTTCTGAAACCTCGGCATCTTGGAAACTAGATTCCACCCGCGCTTTAGCTAATCCCACCACCGGGATATGATTTATTTTAAGTTCATTTAAAATTTTCACGGCTTGAGCCAGTTGCCCTTTTCCGCCGTCGACCACCAACAGATCTGGTTCATCGTATTCGGTGTGTTTGAACCGGCGCTCAAGCACTTCATACATCGATTTAAAATCATCGATCCCTAAGACCGTGCGGATAATGTAGCGCCGGTAATGATCTTTGCTGGGACGCCCATCTTCGAACACCACTTGGCTGGCCACGGTCTCAGCTCCTTGAAAGTGCGATATATCAAAACATTCAATTCTTCGGGGTAAGTGCGGTAATCCCAATTTCAGTTTGATTTCGTTCAAGCCTTCTTTTTTTTCATTTTCTTTTGAAACGTGTTTTTTAAAATGAGCTTCGGCATTTTGGTTGGCCATATCCAGTAAACTGACACTTTTACGGTCCAATGGAAATCTGACCACAACATCTTTTCCCGAGCGTTCTTTTAAAACCGCTTGCAAAAGTTTATTCAGATCCATGCCTAAATCAAATCCAGTTAAGACTTCGTCAGGGATTATATTGTCCTCGTAATACTGATTCATGAAACTGACAAACCATTCACGGGGATCTTCATCGGGACTGTCGGGATCAATGTTGGAAATAAAATGCGACCGATTTCCGATCACCCGACCCGATCTGACGTGAATGGTTTCAATGGTAACCCCGTCACGGTCTCCAAAATAGCTCATAACATCTTGATCATTTTCATTGGCTTCATTGACCACCGTTTGGCGCTCGATAATAGTTTGAATGGAATACAAAGCGTCTCGCATGCGTGCGGCCACTTCAAATTTTTCTTGTTCCGCAGCGCCTTTCATTTTGACTTCAATATCTTTAATTAATTTTTTACTTTGGCCGCGCAAAAAATCGCGCGCTCCTTCCACGTCACTTTTATAATCGTTTTGCGTGATCAAATCGACACAGGGGGCTGTACACCGGCCAATTTGGTGTGTCATACACGGGCGCGTGCGCGTTTTAAAAACTTGATCAGTGCAATCTCGTATTTTAAAAATACGATTGAGAAACCGGATGGTGCCGAAAACAGCGCCCCCGGAGGTGTAAGGTCCATAATAATCGGATCCGTCTTTTTGAACTTTCCGCGATAAATACAACCGCGGGAATTTATCCTTCCAAGAAAGCTTGATGTAAGGATAGCTTTTATCATCTTTAAGCCGAATATTATATTTCGGTCGATGCTTTTTAATCAGCGAAGCTTCCAGCAAAAAAGCTTCAACTTCGGTTTTGGTTAATATGTATTCGATCTGACAAATATTATGCACCAAGGCCCGCGTTTTAGCCGAGTGATCTTTTGATTCTTGTAAATAGCTTTTCACGCGGTTCCGCAGAACCTTCGCTTTTCCCACGTAAATGATTTTATCGACTTCATTTTTCATTAGATAAACCCCACTTTGCGTGGGGAAAGCTGAAACTTCATCTTTGAGTCGATTTAATTTAAGGTAACGATCCTCAATGATGGTTGGTTTTTTCGTCATCCGTCTTTACCGTCTTGGGCTTTTTGGGATTCTTTTGACGTATCCCCGTCCCGAATCTGCAGCTCTAAAATTTGCAGACGTTTAATTTCATCACGGACTTTAGCCGCGTCTTCAAATTCCAACTGCGACGATAACGATTTCATTTTTTCTTTTAATTTCTTAATTTCGCTTTCAATTTTATTGGGCTTTTCCGCAAACTTTTGCATCTTAAGCATCGTGGTATCTTTTTCACCTTTGATTTTATAAGCGCCTACTGACCCATCAAAAATATCCCCTAGGCCTTCTTTAATTTTCTTCTTGATGGTAGCCGGAGTAATACCATTATCGACATTGTGTTTTGACTGAAGCGTGCGCCGACGAGAGGTTTCATCCATGGCTTTTCTCATTGAATCAGTAACGCGGTCCCCGTACAAAATCACTTTTCCGTTGGCATTTCTGGCAGCGCGACCAATGGTTTGAATCAATGATCTTTCGGAACGTAAGAAACCCTCTTTATCGGCGTCGGTAATTCCCACCAAGGAAACTTCCGGAATATCTAAACCTTCTCGTAAAAGATTGATTCCGACCAAAACATCAAACACGCCTAAGCGCAGATCTCGGATAATATTCATCCGCTCTAGAGTATCAATGTCACTGTGCAGATATTTTACTTTGATGCCGATTGATTCATAATACTCAGATAAATCTTCCGAAGATCTTTTAGTCAAAGTGGTGACTAAGACCCGTTCGTTTTTTTTAATACGTTCCCTGATCTCGGCTAATAAATCATCGACTTGATTTTTAACGGGACGGACTTCCACCTCCGGATCCACGAGCCCCGTGGGACGAATGATTTGTTCTATGATCAGCCCTTCAGATTTTTGCAGTTCGTAACTGGCTGGCGTGGCCGAGACATAAATCACTTTATCCATCAAACCTTCAAACTCTTGAAAGTTTAAAGGCCGATTATCTAAGGCTGATGGCAATCGAAAGCCGAATTCGACCAGTGTTTTTTTGCGCGATTGATCCCCACGGTACATTCCACCAATTTGCGGTACCGTAATATGAGATTCATCAATGATGGTGATAAAGTCATCGGGAAAATATTCAATTAACGTCGGCGGAGGCTGACCCGGGCTTCTTCCCGTCATGTGACGCGAATAATTCTCGATGCCCTGACAAAATCCTATTTGCTCCATCATTTCGATATCATGATAAGTCCGTTGCTCTAAGCGCTGAGCTTCTAAAAACTTAAGTTGAGTTTGAAATTCCTTAAGCCTTACCTGAAGCTCTTCTTGAATCGATTTAATCGCGCGGCCTATGGATCCATCTTCCGTGGTGTAATGAGATCCCGGATAAATTCCAATTTGATCTAATTCTTCAAATAACTCTCCGGTTAAGGGATCGAACCAACTGATTTTTTCGACAAAGTCTCCGAAAAATTCAAAGCGTAGGGCTCGTGTTTCTTCGTAAGGCGGAAAAACTTCAACAATATCTCCCCGAACGCGAATCGTTCCCCGAGAAAAATCAATATTATTTCTTTGATACTGAATACGAATCAGTTCTTTTAAAAATTCATCACGCTTTAATTTTTGCTCGGTTGCCACTTGCACCATCATACCTTGATAGGCTTCAGGGCTGCCAAGACCATAAATGCAAGATACCGATGAGACAATAATTACGTCACGCCGATCAAAAAGGGACCTGGTTGCCGAGTGCCGCATCCGATCGATCTGCTCATTGATGGCCGAATCTTTTTCGATAAAAGTGTCTGATGAGGGAACGTAAGCTTCCGGTTGATAATAGTCATAATAGGAAACAAAATATTCGACGGCATTATCCGGAAAAAGTTCCTTCATCTCCGCATACAGCTGAGCTGCCAGGGTTTTATTCGGCGCCAGAATAAGTGCGGGTTGATTGAGTTGTTCAATAGCGTGAGCCATAGTGAAAGTCTTACCACTTCCGGTTACGCCTAAAAGTGTTTGATGTTTAACTCCATTTTTTAAATTTTTGACAATCGATTCAATGGCCTTCGGCTGATCACCATCAGGCTTAAAAGGAGAAACGATTCTAAAATTTTTTTTAAAAGCTTTTTTTGTCATTTTGATTACTTTGTCACTTCCCAAAAGGATCCATCGGTTAAATCTGAAATGCTTATACCCATTTCAGTCAACTTTTTACGAAGCTCATCTGATTTTTTAAAATCTTTTTCGCTTCGAGCACGGGCTCTTTCTTCCACTAATTGATTTACGGTCGCACGACTCAAGTTTTTCTTTTCCAAAAGTTTATCATCAAGCTTAATTAAAAATTCAGACGGGCTTTCTTGGAACAGCGACAATAAAGATCCAAATTTATTCATCAATGAAAGAAAGCTTTTTGAAATAGACGCGGAAGGTACATTCACTTTAGCCCCACGTTTAACCTGCGCGTTGTATTTACGAACCAGTTCGAACATTTCGGCGAAAGCCGCCGGTGTTCCAAAATCATGGTTCAGCGCTTCGGTCATTTTATCCCAGGTGGTTTTGCATTCCGCTTCAAAAATTCGATCAAAGGGTGTTTGTTCATTACATAACGAAGTGGCTAAAGATAAAGCGGAGTAGACACGGGCTAATCCGGCTACGGCAAAATCAACTGTCGCGTCACTAAAATCAGCCACACTTCGGTAATGAACTGACAACATCATCCACTTGTAAATTTCAGGATGATTAAATCCTAAGAATTCATGCATGTTAACAATATTACCTAAAGACTTAGACATTTTACTGCCGCCAAAATTAAGCAAGTTCCAGTGCATCCAGTATTTCGCGTAGTGTTCTCCATTGCAACTTTGACTTTGTGCGACTTCATTTTCATGATGGGGAAATAAAAGATCTAATCCGCCGCCGTGAATGTCAATTTGGTTTCCAAAAATAGCTTTAACTATGGCCGAACATTCCACGTGCCATCCCGGCCGTCCCGCTCCCCAAGGAGACTCCCAGGCGGATCCACGAAGATTTTCTCCGGTCTTGGCCGTTTTCCACAAAACAAAATCTAAAGGACTTTGCTTTTTTTCATTCACATCAATTCGCACGCCCTCTAGTAAATCATCGACTTTACGCCCAGATAATTTTCCGTATTCGGTGAACTTTGAAATCGAAAAGTTCACATCGCCTCCGCTAACGTAAGCGTGATCTTTTTCAATCAGGGTTTTTACAAATTCAATAATTTCTGGCATGTAAGTCGTGACCTTAGGGTTATGATCGTGAGGGCGTAATCCTAAGCTTTCAAATTCTTTTTTATATTCGGTAATATATTTTTCAGAAATTTCCGCCGCCGAAACATTTTCGTCCTGCGCTCGTTTAATTATTTTATCATCCACATCCGTAAAATTGACGGCGAATTCGACTTTATACCCAATATGTTCTAACCAATTTCGGACAAAATTAAAAAAGACCGGACCACGAAAATTACCGACGTGCAAATAAGAATAAACCGTCGGACCACAAACATAGATTTTGACCTGTCCCGGATTCAACGGTTTAAATTCTTCTAACTTGTGTCCCATGGAATTATATACTTTTAACATCATTTATCCTTTTATTTTTGATAAAACTTTTTCGGCCCGTGAAATCAAAGATTTCACCGCAATTAACGGTGTTAATAATTTTAATTCCGTTCCGTGGGGCTTACCAATAACCGCCACTCGCATCGGCATGAATAAATTTTTGCCTTTAGTTTGGCTTAGTATTTTTACTTCATTTTCAAAGTTCACAAAATCAGCCTCGGTCAAAAATGGATTTTTGTGTTCTGATAAAAGTTTTTTCCAAGCTTCCAAAACCGCTACGGTCGTAGGCCATCCGAGAACTTCTGCCGATTCATCAGAGACTTCAAATTTTGTTTCATCTAAAGGCGTATACAATGTAACCGCATCAGTTCCAATCTCCATTTTTGAGCGGAAAACTTCGGCTGAATGTAATTGCCACTTAAGATCAGTCGGTAAAACCAAACCGGCTTGATTTAAAAATCCAGAAATAAATTTCCATAAATCTTCATTGGACATTGCTCGTAAATGTTGGCTGTTCACCCATTTGAGTTTCACCCGGTCAAAAACCGCACCCGAGGCATTCAACCGATCAACGGAAAATAATTGTTCCATCTCTTTCAAATCAAAAATTTCTTTTCCTTCGGGATGAGACCAACCCAAAAGCGCCAAGTAATTATTCATGGCTGAAGGTAAGTACCCTTCGGTTTTAAACACATCACAGGCCACCGCCCCTTTGCGCTTAGATAATTTTTGGCGATCATCATCAAGCACTAAAGAGATATGCCCAAACTCTGGTATGGCCCAAGCCATCGATTCATAGATCATGAGCTGAC
Organism: Pseudobdellovibrionaceae bacterium; assembly: GCA_014378775.1. Lineage (GTDB taxonomy): Bacteria > Bdellovibrionota > Bdellovibrionia > Bdellovibrionales > Bdellovibrionaceae > Pseudobdellovibrio. Next base: position 4,093 of record JACMMZ010000256.1, on the reverse strand, counting down.
GTAAAGTATTCGGAAGATGCTCTTCCGCCCGTAACACATGAGAAATTTTCATCAAGTGATCATCCACCACACAACAAAAATTATAAACCGGCATCCCATCCGATCGTAACAAAACAAAGTCACCCACCATGTCCGAAGGAAATTTAACTTCACCGCGGATCAGATCATTCAAAATATAATCTTTTTTTAACGCCTTCGTTTTAAAACGAACCACCGCCGTTTTTCCGGATTTCATTTCTGCCAAGGCTTTTTCTAAAGGCCATTCGGCATACGGCGATTGAATATGAGCGTGCGATCCCACCTCTTGATTACTGGCTCGTTGCGCATCGATCTCACTATCTGTCATAAAACAGTAATAAGCCTTACCACTTAACAGTAATTCGTCGGCAACTTTTTTATAGATATCTAAGCGTTCGGATTGTTTATACGGACTTAACGGTCCCATATCTTTCAGAGTGACCGGATCAACGCCTTCATCCCATTTTAAGCCGAGCCAATTCAAATCACTCACCATCATCTGTAGCGATTCAATCGATGAGCGCTCCTGATCGGTGTCTTCAATTCGTAAGATAAACTTACCGTTATTTTTTTTTGCGAAAAGATAATTGAATAAAGCCGAACGTGCTCCGCCCACATGAAGATATCCGGTCGGACTCGGAGCAAAGCGGACTCGAACTTCAGAAAAATTTGACATAAAAAAACCCCTGGCATGTAATTGATCTGTCTGCGACAGAATGCCAAGGGTTATTGTATGGTGCTGAAATATTTAAGTAAAACGATTATTGATTAAAAATGTCTTTAACTTCTTGAGATTGGTTCACGATCTCTTTAACTTCCGGAGCCAGGTCTAATTCCTTCATCAACAAAGTTTTAGCTGTTTCTAACATTTTCTTTTCACCGAAGCTCAGTTCTTTATCTACTTTAAGCATGTAAAGATCGCGCAGGACCGCAGCAATTTCAACCACAGAACCGGTTTTGATTTTTTCCATGTATTCACGGTAACGGCGATTCCAAGTTTGCGTGTCGATTTTAACGTTTTTGTCTTTCAAAATCTCGACCACTTGCAGGCCTTCTTCTTTATTGATCAAATGGCGTAAACCCACCGATTTAATATTAGCCGCAGGAATCATCACACGCATACCAGACTCAATGATAATAACTGAGTAGAACTCGTGCTTTGAACCTAAGATTTCCTTAAATTCGATTTTATCAATACGACCCACACCGTGCCCAGGGTATACTGCGTGATCGCCGACCTTAAATTGAGTCATGGAATCTCCTTCAATTACGTCCCATTTCAGCTTCGAGGAAAATCCCTCATCATACCATTATGAAACATGCATAGTTCGTACCTCGAATATCTTCCGTTCAAATCGCTTTAAACCGAATACACCAAAAGGGACCTCTATTTGATAGGCAGTATTACCATTTTTGACACAATTCATCAATTTTTAATGGTGGTTTATGGGGCTATTTGTAATTTATACAGGTAAAACGAGGCCAACCGAAGTACCCCGTTCTTTTTCCACCAATAGAATCGATTTGAAAACAGTAAAATAACTAGCCCGCACAATAATAGGGTATTAAAGTTTCAGAGAAAGGTATCTTATGAGCCTATTAAAATTATCTCAAAAATCGCTCATTAATTTCGATCCAATCGACATGTCGAAAGGTATCTTGATGGCCTTTAATAACTTCGACCTAATTCAAACTGCTTATCTTTTTGGCTCCGGGGCTCAGGGTAAAATGACTCCTGATTCTGACCTAGATATTTTAATTACTTTCAGAAATACCCGGGAACTGGCTCTCGCCAGGAAAGAATTTATACACTCGAAACAAAATATTGCTATCGATTGGATATTTAAAACTCAAATCGATTTCGAAGATGAAAAAAATTTTGGAGGAGTGAGCTACGAAGCATTTCACTTTGGAATACAAATTAAATGACAAAAAATCAAAATAGAAAATACAAAAAAGACTATGCAAAAATATTACTTACTATAGCATTGGGTGATTTAAATACCGCACGCGTGCTTCAACAAGCTCTTTACTCTGGACGCCCTGAAAACATATTATTTATTTCCCAACAAAGTATTGAAAAATCACTTAAAGCTGTACTCGTTCATCTGGAAATAAGCTTTCCGCTCATTCATGATTTAGGAGCTTTGATTGCTCTTATTCCAGAAAAACACACCCCACCTTTTGGATATGATTTAACTGAACTCAATCAGTTTGCAACCTCCCGAAGATACGAAGAAGGCAGTTACACTTTATCTGAACAAGAAGTTACTATTGCGGTTGAAGCCGCTGAAACCATCCATAAATGGGCTTCGGATAATGTGTATTCAGAATAAATCTGGTCTTGAAATTTAAACAAAAAAACCCGGAGTTTTTCTCCGAGGTTTTTTCCTTAAGTCGTTTGTAATGACGGAAAAAGTACGGCGTACCTTTCCCCTAAGGTATAACTTCGTGGTATTCTTTATCGTTGAAATCATCGACCAAAACCGCGTCGTAGCGGACTTTGTCAGCTTCCGTTAAAAGTTTAAATTCATCTTGAGAGATAACTTTCTTAGATAAAGCTTCTTCCCACGAGGCTAAACCACGCTTCGCTTTGATTTCACCTTTTTTAAATGCGGCTCGGATCTTTCGTTCAGTTGCTTCCGATTTAGTGACCACGCTAAAGGCGTTTTCTAAACGCGCTGTTTGATCGTTTTTTGATAAGCGATCTAATACCGTGGCTACGCCATGAGATTTTTCCCCGATCCAATAAATCCCGCTGGTTAAACGATCGCGTTGTTCACCGGAAGTCATCATGGCACGAGTTATTAGATGTGACCAACCATCGGTTCCTTGAGATCCCATTGAATTAATGCGTGACCAGGCTCCGATCACGTCTTTAAGAAACCAACGAAGACCCGGAATTTTTAGATTATCAAATAAACCATCAAAAGATTTTTGAATTTGAGCCATGGAATCTTTTAAGTAAAACTGTACGAAAGGCAGATCTTCTTCTTTTTGTCCGTCCTCCATAAATCGTCTTAAAACAGCGGTCGACATATACATATGAGAGAAAATATCGGCAAAACGTCCGGTGATTTTTTCTTTCATCTTTAATTGACCACCTAAAGATCCCATCGCCACATCAGCTAAAATACCAAATGTGGCCGAAGCCCACTGCAAACGACGGTAATGAATTTTAGTTTTCGGATGCACACCAGCTGGAGCACTGGCCAAGTATCCCCGCGTGATCGAGAGTAAAATAGACCGACAAAGATTTCTCACAATGTGTCCGATGTGACCCCAGAAGGCTCGATCAAACCCTTTAACATCTTTTGCTTCTAACGTACGGACTTCCTCAAAAGCATAGGGATGACAACGAAGAGCACCTTGGCCGAACACAATCAGCGTTCGTGTCATGATGTTAGCGCCTTCGACCGTAATTCCTATCGGAGTTCCCACATAGGTCTCCGCTAATAAATTTCTTTGTCCTAAAGAAATTGCAGCTCCGCCCATGACATCCATCGCATCATTGACGACTCGTCGACCGATTTCGGTCGTTTGATATTTCATGATGGCGGTCACAACCGGTGGTTTTAAACCTTTATCTAGAGCTCCTAAAGTGAATCGTCTCATGGCCTCAAGAGCGTAAGTGTTAGCGCCGATTCGACCCATGGGTTCTTCCACCCCTTCAAAAGCACCGATGCTGATACCAAATTGTTTACGAATTAAAGCATGCGAAGAAACGGTTCTGAAAGCTAATTTAGCTCCGCCAGTGGCCTGAGCCGGTAAAGAAATTCCGCGTCCCGCGGCTAAACATTCCATCAACATGGACCAACCCTGACCGCAACCCTCAAGACCGCCCACGACCGCATCTTCAAGGCTCACAATCACATCTTTGCCTTGCGTCGGACAATTATGGAAAGGAATCGACAGCGGATCATGCCGACGACTGTGAATCACGCCCGGTAAGTTTGATGGCACCAGGGCGCAGGTAATCCCTAAATCTTCGCCTCGACCTAATAAATTTTCGGGATCGCGCAATCTAAAGGCTAAACCGATTACGGTCGCAACTGAAGCTAAAGTGATCCAACGT
>JACMMZ010000255.1 GCA_014378775.1 Pseudobdellovibrionaceae bacterium | reverse complement strand
GGGGGAAACCATGGCGGTCACTATGGTTACCGGTAACCGCGCCGACATATCGCCCTCATTATTTTCTCCGGCCGCCACCATGGCCAGCGTGATTGCCAACGAATACGCCGAAGCCGGATCCAATCTTCATAGCGCAAGCCTTGCGGCGGTGGGCTTAACCTTACTTTTAATTTCCATGGTCGTTAATTTAGCGGCACGTATTATTATCAGGCGAGCTCGGAGAAATGCGTAATGATGAAATATACGCAACGTAAAATTAAAAATAATTTCATGAAGTTTCTTTTATTTTTTCTAACTTTGTTTGCGGTTATTCCGTTAGCGATTATTTTTTTTCACGTGATCAGATCAGGCTTTGGCGCGCTTAATTATTCTTTCCTGACGTCACTTCCCGCTCCGATCGGGCAGCCAGGCGGTGGTATCGCCAATGCCCTGATCGGAAGTTTCACGATGATCGCTTTGGCTTCGCTGATCAGTATTCCGGTCGGAATTTTTGGGGGAACATTTTTAAGTGAATATCCCCAAGGGAAATTGTCTTCATCTTTTAGCTTTGTCGTAGATCTGATGACAAGCATCCCCAGCATCGTGATTGGGCTTTATATTTACGCCATGATTGTGGTTCCCATGAAAGGATTTTCAGCTTACGCCGGAGCTCTAGCCCTGGCACTGTTGATGTTCCCGATCGTGGTAAAATCAACCGAAGAGATTTTGAAATTACTTCCGCAAAATATTCGAGAGGCCGGATTAGCTTTGGGAATACCGCGGTGGAGAGTTATTCTTTCAATTGTTTTAAAAGGAAGTATCCCCAGTCTCACGACCGGTGTGCTTTTGTCTATAGCTCGCATTTCCGGAGAGACGGCTCCGCTTTTGTTAACGGCCTTCGGAAATCAGTACTGGGCTGACGGCTTAAATCAACCCACTGCAAGTTTAACTGTTCAAATTTATAATTACGCCATCAGTCCCTATCAAGAATGGCATCAACAGGCCTGGGCGGGCGCTTTTATTTTACTTATGACTGTTTTTATTTTTAATTTAATAGCACGGGGGATTTTGGTGAAAAGTCAGAAAGATTCTTGATGAATACAAATAAAATTTTAACCATCGATCAATTATCCGCAGGTTTTGGCCAAGCTGAGATTGTGAAAAAAATTTCCATGGCTATTTCAACTCATGAAATTGCGGCCTTAATCGGCCCTTCCGGATGTGGAAAATCAACTTTTCTTCGTTGTCTTAATCGACTGCATGAAGAAAATTCCGAAGCCTGGGTCAATGGCGAAGTAAACCTTGAAGGAAAAAATATTTACCAAGAAGGCATTGATCCAGTTCATGTCAGGTCTCAGATCGGAATGGTCTTTCAAAAGCCCAATCCTTTTCCATCGATGTCGATCTTTGAAAATGTGGCCGCAGGTTTAACCATTCGGGGCATAAAAAAAAGGGCTTACGTGAGCCAAGTGGTTGAGAAAAGCCTGCGCCAAGCGGCTTTGTGGGATGAAGTTAAAGATAAATTGAAATCACCGGGAACCAGTCTTTCTGGCGGACAACAGCAAAGACTTTGCATCGCGCGCGCTTTAGCCATCAATCCTCCGGTGATATTAATGGATGAACCCACCAGTGCCTTGGATCCCATTTCGACTTCAAAAATTGAAGAGCTTCTTTTGCAACTCAAAAAAGAAGTCACAATCGTGATCGTGACACATAATATGCAACAAGCAGCTCGTATTTCAGATCAGACATCGTTTTTTTTAATGGGCGAGTTGATCGAAACAAATAATACCAAACAATTTTTTACGAATCCCGACGATATCCGAAGTGAAAATTACATTTCTGGCCGTTTCGGATAGTTCCTTAATCAAAAAAAAGACCGGAGAATTTAAAATGAGATTAGAGCAAATTAAACTTAACATGATGCAAATGGGACAAAACGTTGAATCCGCGTTGGATCAAGCCATTAAAGCGCTGGCAACCCGAAATGCTGACGGATTTAAAGCCGTTCACGAAATTGAAAAAAGCACCAACCAATTTCATATCCAGTTAGATGATGAATGCATGGCTTTTTTAGCCATGCACGGACCCGTGGCTAAAGATTTACGTCTTATTTTTTCAATCATAAAAATCAATGCGGATCTAGAGCGGATGGGCGATCAAGCGGTGAATATTGCGCACACCGGAAAAGACTACATGGGCCGACCCGAAATCCACTTACCACCTGAAATCGAAGAAATGAGCCGTTTCGTTCAAAAAATGGTGCGCGATTCTTTAGATAGTTTTGTTCGAGAAGATCTTCCGTTGGCCAATGAGGTTTTGCAGTTGGATAACGAAGTTGATGTTAGAAAAAATAAAGTGTTTAAAGATCTGATGCAATCCATTCGTCGGCAGCCTGAAACTGTTGAAGCGGCCATGGATATTATACTTATCGCACGAAATCTTGAACGTATCGGTGATCATGCGACCAACATTGCTGAAGACGTTATTTTTGTTTGCACCGGTAAAGATATCCGTCACGGTGGTCAAAAAAATTAAAACTCAATTTTTTCGCGTGATTTTCATGCTTCGTTTTTACTGAATTGAAACTGCAACATCTAACGCTCTGGGCGATCTCATTTTTAGACGTCTTAATTTGCATCACTTGATCGGCTAAACTAGACTTTTCGAATAATTGAACCATACCTTAATCTGTTTTTCACACTTTCGTAACAGGATTTATTCGATCCTAATCTTACAGAAAAACAACAAGTTTTAGGAGGCTTTATGCGAAAACAAATTACGTTTAGAAAGTTTAAAGGATTCGATCACCTCAGAGATTATGTAGAGATGGCTTTTGATCAATCGATCGGGAAATTAGACACCAGCCATTTTGCCGACGTGAATATTATTATTGGTACCGATCATGCACGTCATAAAGATGGACGACCTCCGCAGTTTTTGTGCGAAGCCACCTTGAAAGCAAAGTCTCAGAAAATTTTTGTGAAAAAACTCGATACAGATTTTCAAAGTGCCGTGCGTAAATGTATGAAGGCGTTAAGCGACATAATTATTAAAAAAAGTACAGCTCGTCGCCACAAAATCCGCCGCGGTTTAGCCAAGATAGATCAGATCATTTATGATCCAAGTCCATCGTCGAGTTTTGCTGAAATATAAATAGAATTTAGTGTATTAACATGTCGCGTACTCAGAGGGGGTTTTTATGATGGTGGATAAAATAATAAACTTGGATCATTTAAAGAAAATAAATCCAATTAAATCCAGTGCTCACGGGGAAATATTCCAGTTAGGCCTGATTCAAGAGTATGATAATTATACCCAAACTGTCGCCTCCCCCAAAATTACTCATCGCAACATTGAGGTGCTGATCGTCGAAGACGAGCCAGCAGCTTCTTTGGTGCTGCAACGAAGTTTACAATCAGCCGGATGCAGAGTCGATCTGTCGTTTGATGGGTACTCGGCTTTGGATCAAATTGTGGAAAAAAATTATGAATTGATTATTTTAGACTGGATGCTACCCACCATGACCGGTAAGGAGTT
>JACMMZ010000254.1 GCA_014378775.1 Pseudobdellovibrionaceae bacterium | reverse complement strand
GGTCATGCCGCTGAAAAACAGCAGCAGGAAATATCAAAAGCTATGGTGCAAAATGCCATTGTTGAAATGGGATTAAATAAATCCATAACTTATGGAGAATTTTTTAAGAAAAATAAAGATAAGTATCCACCACGTTTACAAAAAGAATTAGCAGCTTATTTCGAAAAATTTGCCAGCACGCTTATGCCTCAATTTGACGTGGGAACGGCGGCCGGATCTGATGGTCAATCGTACCCGACATTAAGAATTTCGCAAAACGGGCAGCTTCATAACATTCAAATTTTTGGTGAAACTGATCGCTATGCCAAATTTAATAATACGAATTTAACTGAAATCGATTTAATTAATTTAGATGACGCTTTAGTTCGATTAGCTTTTGGTGACGCTAAGTTACGTCAGCAACTCGAATCAGAATCTGCTAACAATCAGGTATCGCAAAAATCCTTTGCTGGATTTCCGAAAATCACAAACGAGTCATGGACAAAATTAAATCCAGAGCAAAGAGCCGGTTACGTTATTTCAATGCGATTACTTTACAATGATGCACACGGTGTTTTGGTAGCGTCGAAAAAAGGTAAAAAGCCAGCACCGAAAACGAAAACATTTTCGATGTTAGAATCTTTTCTAGGAGCTGAAGCTTCAGCAGATCCAAAAAGCGTAACGGTTGATTGGGAGAATGTCAGTGGCGTGGAATCTTCATCTGGCGTGTCTTCAGCGCCCAATCAAGGTCTTGATTCATGTTTAGTCGCGGGTTACGTGACTTCTTACAAAGGCAAAGTCTGCAAGTACACCGAAATGATAAAAAATTATACGGATGTGAGCTCGCTAGCCCGTAAAGCTTATGCGGCTTGCGGTGGTGGAGCAAAAATCGCTTGTAATCCGTTAGTCTTCGGAGCACCAGGTGGAAATCCAATTTGTATTGATCGTTCAGATTCTAGATTACAACAAGCCACTCATTACGAGGGTCCTTGTGAAGATGCAAATCACACCAATTCAAAAATCAGTTTTTTAAATGACGAGAGCGATAAAACCGCACGGTATGATTCAAAGAATGTGAAAAAAACTACCGAGCAAATTAAAGCCGAAGCCAAAGCTGAACAAGAAAAAACTATGTTCCAATCAACTAAAGATTACATTGCCGGAGTTTTAAAATTTAAAGATCCTTCGCTCTACGCTTTGTTTATTGATGGAAAGCCGAATAGCCAAGTCGTTAGCGAATTACTCGAAATTAAAAAAGGTTTTGATAGTGAAATTGCGCAGGCAACAGCTGCATGTAAATCAGCTTCATCTAAAAAAGGTTATCACGAGAAAAATTTCTGGGGCGCTTGTGATCAATTGCAACGACGTTTTATTTTTGTGGCGGAATATTTAAATAAAAATCCGGGCTGTATCGATAAAAAGCCTGTCGATAGCTCAACGTTAATGTGTTCATGTGCAGACGGTACAAACGTGGTCCCAGGTGGAGAATGTAAAGTCCCGCCGCCAGTAGTGATTCCGCCGACTCCATCAGGTCCGGTTGTTACAGGTCATTGTAATGACCCGGTGTGTACTGGCGATCAAAAATGCGAACTTCAAGCCAAATCTGATGCGGGAGCCGAAGTTTGGCAGTGTGTAGGCAAAGACGGCAAAGTTACCGAATCACAAAAAAAGAAAAAGCGATTTAGATTTTTTGAAAAAGCTTTACCATGGGTTGTTGGAGTTGGAGCTTTAGTCGGAATGTATTTCTTGTTTAAGCCGAAAAAAGTTAAATTTAATTACGCGGCCGATCGTTGTCCGAATGGAACAAATCCACCTTGTGCCACAGCTTGTACGGCGCCACAGGTTAATTCATCTGGTACCTGTGTGAACCCATTATGTCCGCCAGGACAAACATTTATTACCGGTACGGGATGTTCTCCGGGTCCAAAAGATAATGATCCGAAAGTTAAGTGTCCTGACGGTGTAACTATAGTCGATAAACTGGAAGACTGTCCCAAGACTAAGTTTACATGTTGGGATGGATCTTTTGTTGATAATGCCATCAATTGTCCAGACAAGTACGCACCAGGTACAAACACAAAAACGAATCAGTAATGATCGTCGATCAGAACAAAGATCAAAACCGTCCAGAAAAATTCACGATCCTTGATGAAGGGATCGCGGATTCCTTTGTCAGTGCCGCGTTTCACCGTGGCCCGACACGTCGAAGCGGTTATCGTTTGACCGGATGGCTGTTAGCATCAGTAGTGACGGATGTTTTGATTATTGTCGCCAGTACGTGTTTATTTTTATTAGGTGCAACTTTGATTTTTAAACTGAGTCATGACCCGGGGCTCAACCAATTTATCAAATCATTCGTCAGTCAAAAAGCCATGAAAGAAACCGCACTTTATTTGTATGGTTATATCTCAGTGATTTATTTTATATTTTTTCGAGTTTTTCTAGGCGCCACCATCGGCGAATGGAGTTGCGGGATTCGCATCGGACAGCCTTCCGAGCGCATGAAGCCGAGCTACGCTTTCAAAGTCATCTTGCGTGTACTATTGATCACTTGCACCGGGATCTTTGTGCTTCCGCTGTTATCTTTGATTTTTAAAAAAGATCTGGCCGGACAGCTGACTCAAGCTTCGTTATACACGTTGAAGTAAAACGGCTGCTTCATAGTGATTCGTTCTTGGAAATTGATCAACTAAAACCACATCTTTCAGTTTAAAATGAGGATTTAAAATAGCTAAATCAGCGGCCAAACTGTCCGGAAAACACGAAATATAAATAATGTGATCAGCATTTGAATCGATCAGATTTTGAGTGAATTTCTGTAAGCCCGATCTGGGTGGGTTAACTAGGGCTAAAGTTTTCTCAGTTTTTAAATTTAAACGGGAAATT
>JACMMZ010000035.1 GCA_014378775.1 Pseudobdellovibrionaceae bacterium | reverse complement strand
TGCACTGGTTTTTTCAGTTTGTAATTGAAAGTATCCGCCGAAACCGGTTGATCCGTTCATCTGCGCGTAAGTTGCCCCGAGATTGAGAGCTCCTGAAGTGAATCCAAGATTGGCAGTGATTTCATTTTGTCCCGCATTTGAATAGGTCGCGTAGGGTGCCGACTGTGTTGTGGTTGTAGTTTGAGTTACCGTCTTTTGTTTTTGGGCAAAAGAAACAGTGGCCGTTAAAAGCGTAGCAAGGACGAGAATTTTCTTCATGAGGACTCCTTTGAGCGTGGGTTACTTGGTTTTGGTTTTACTAAGCCGCCAGTATATGTAGAAAGCTGGACGTATTCCCAGTTTTACTTGAGGTATCAGCGCAGCTTGTTATGCATTTATGAGGAAAGCTGTCTCATCCGTTGGCATCTAGATTGTGGACTCTGTAGAATCGATGGATAACCTATAGATTATATCTATATCATAAATCTTTATATCAATAATACTTATCATTGCCCGGACTGTACGATAGGGTGATTGTATGTTTAAAGATTAACAATTATAATAGATACTCGAAATAAAAAATGAATGTCAAAAGGAGACAAAAATGCAAACAATCATCAATACAAAAATGGTCGATTTTAAAGTTGAAGCTTATCACAAAGATGCTTTCAAAACAGTAACCAACGCAGATCTTAAGGGTAAGTGGTCCATATTCTTTTTCTATCCAGCAGATTTTACTTTTGTTTGTCCGACAGAATTAGGTGACATGGCTGATAAATATCCAGAATTTCAGAAAATGGGCGTCGAAGTTTATTCCGTTTCGACAGACACTCATTTTTCTCACAAAGCATGGCATGATGCTTCGGAAACTATTAAAAAAATAACTTACCCGATGTTAGCTGATCCAACCGGGCATTTATCACGTGCCTTTGGTGTTCACATTGAAGAAGCAGGCTTAGCCTACCGTGGAACTTTTGTGGTGAATCCAGAAGGCATTATCAAAATCGCTGAAGTCCAAGACAACGGAATCGGTCGTAATGCAGATGAACTTTTTAGAAAAGTTCAAGCCGCTCAGTTTATCGCGGCGAACCCGGACGAAGTTTGTCCAGCGAAATGGAAACCAGGCGCAAGCACTTTGAAGCCCGGTTTAAATTTAGTCGGAAAAATTTAATTCCAAAAGACTCGATCAACGGATTTAAAAATATTTTGATGGCGGCGTCTGAACGGGCGGCGCCATTTTTTTCAAAAGGAGACTGTCATGTTAGATCAGGATTTAAAACAGCAACTTTCATCGGTTTTCGAGCAATTATCAGATACCGTTGAAATACTCTATTATGATTCAAAGCATGCCGATCAAGTCGAACTTTTAAGTATGTTAAACGATGTAGCTTCGACTTCAAATAAAATTATTGTTAGACCGTTTGAAAGTAAAACATCGGATTCACCGGAGTTTGAAATTCACTCGCAAAATTATTTTCAAAAAAATAATACGCAAGAAACCGGAATCGCTTTTAAAGGCATCCCAAATGGCCACGAATTCTCGTCTCTTGTCATCGCGATCTTAAACGCTGATGGCAAAGGTAAATTTCCCGACGAAGGAATTATATCGCGTATTAAAAATATTAAAGGCCCCATTCATTTAAAAACTTACATTTCACTAACATGTGAAAATTGTCCTGATGTCGTTCAAGCTTTGAATCAAATAGCCGTTATGCACGGAAATTTTACGCATCAAATGATTGATGGAGCTTACACTCAAGACGAAATTGAAAAATTAAATATCCAGGGGGTTCCCAGTGTCATGAGCAATGGCAAATTGGTGCATTCGGGAAAGATTAGTTTTATCGATCTTATTGAAAAGCTTGAAAAATATTTCGGCATCGACGAAGCACAAACTGCCAAAGCTGAAGTCAAAGATTTGGGTGAATTTGACGTGGTCGTTGTTGGAGGCGGACCGGCCGGAGCCTCAGCCGCAATTTACAGCGCTCGGAAAGGTTTATCCACTGTGATGATCGCTGAAAAATTCGGGGGACAAGTTCAGGATACTAAAGGAATAGAAAATTTAATTTCGGTTATTTATACCGAGGGTCCTCAGTTGTCTTCGGATCTTAATAAGCATTTGACGCAGTACCCGGTTAAAATATTAGAGCACCGCCGAGTTTCTCACATTGATAAAGAAACAAAAGAAATATTCCTTCAAAGTGGGGAAAAACTTGTGGGTAAGTCGATCATCATTGCCACAGGTGCTAAGTGGCGTGAACTCAATATCCCCGGCGAAAAAGATTACATGGGACTTGGAGTAGCTTACTGTCCTCATTGCGACGGACCATTTTATAAAGGCAAACGCGTAGCTGTAGTTGGCGGCGGAAATTCAGGGGTGGAAGCGGCGATTGATTTGTCCGGAATCGTGGGCGAAGTGACCCTGTTTGAGTACAATGACGTACTTAAAGCAGATCAAATTCTTGTTGATAAATTAAAATCGATTCCCAACGCCAAAATTATAACCAATGCGCGAACGAAAACGGTTATTGGTGACGGAAAAAGAGTCACAGCGCTTGAATACGAAGACCGCACCACCAGCACCGATATGAAATTAGAACTGGAAGGAATATTTGTTCAAATTGGTTTACTTCCAAATAGTGGTTTTTTAAAAGAAACTGTAGAGCTAAATAAATTTGGCGAAATTGTTGTCGATATCAAGGGGCGCACATCAGTACCAGGAATTTATGCTGCTGGCGATGTCACCACTACACCGTTTAAACAAATCATCATTGCCATGGGAGAGGGCGCGAAAGCCTCTTTAACCGCTTTTGAAGACCGGATGTATCACTGATAATTTGTTGGCTCAAAAACTGGCTTGATTTCAAGTCGGTTTACCGTCTGGGTGCTCTTTTTTAAAAGCTGAATAATTACAATATCTTATAAAGCTGTGGATCATACTCCATAATTTACGCCTGTTTATGGAGTAGAGTCTTACAAGCTGGCACTTTAGCCTGTAATCTGGACTCGAAGTACTTGCCTCTAAAAATCGATTATGTTAACTCTGTACCCCACTATAACACACGACAGTTAATCAACTGGTCTCGCGATTTGGTTTCGCGAGAAATACTTGAGGTAAATTTATTTGTGAATAACAAATAAATCACGAAATAGGGTTTCTTTTTCCCTATTTGACCAAGCTCTGATTGTCGGCGGCTTAACCAGAAAAGAAAAGGAACCCCATGGCACAAGTTACCATGAAAGAAATGTTAGATGCAGGCGTACACTTTGGTCACCAGACACAAAGATGGAACCCGAAAATGAAACCCTATGTATACACGGCTCGCGGCGGTATTCACATTGTGGATCTTCAAAAAACAGTGATCTTAGCTAACCAAGCAGCAGAATTCGTGAAAGAAATCGCAGCTTCGGGTGGATCAATGATCATGGTTGGAACAAAGAAACAAGCTATTGAGCCGATTCAAGAAGCGGCGAAAATGTGCGGACAGTACTTTGTGACAAAACGTTGGTTAGGCGGAATGTTAACAAATTTTGAAACGATCAAGGCTTCGATCGATCGTTTGCGTAAAATCGATAAAATGAAAGAATCCGGCGATTTCAATTTGATCACTAAAAAAGAGCGCGCCGGATTAGATAACGAATACGAAAAATTAACGGAATACCTTCAAGGTATCCGCGACATGAAATCTTTACCTAAAGTCATGTTCGTCGTCGATCTTCCAAAAGAACACATCGCAGTTTTAGAAGCTAAAAAATTAGGGATAAAAATTGTTGCCATTGCCGATACGAATTCTGACCCTGAATTAGTCGATTTTCCGATTCCAGGAAATGACGATGCCATACGATCAATTAAATTATTCACTAATTTAATTGCCGATTCTTACATGGAAGGCGCTAAGGAGTGGGAAAACAAAATCAGATCACAAACTGATAAAGGTTCTGATATCGCTAAAGAAAAAGGCGATGTGCCTCAGGAAACAGTTCGTAAGCCATTCATCAAAGCCGGTGGTAAACCAGCAGCTCAAGAATCTGCTGGACCAACAATTGTGAAGGCCAACAAAACTCGTAAGCTCGTAGCTGCGGGAACGGCTGAATTAGTTGAAATCGAAGCTGAATTAAACGAAAAGAAAGACGACGCTGCCGAGTAATCGGTCGTGGTCTCGTAACCATGGCAGAGTATTCTCTGCCGTGATTTTTGTTCCACTATTAAATCAAATTTTATTCTGCCGAAGGCAGATACTTTTTTAAAGGAGTGCCTATGTCAATTTCTGCGACAATGGTTAAAGAGTTACGCGAAAAAACAAGTGCCGGAATGATGGATTGCAAAAAGGCTTTAGAAGAATCTAAAGGTGACTTTGATGCCGCTATTGAATGGTTGCGAGTTAAAGGCTTGTCCGCCGCATCGAAAAAAGCTGACAGAGTGGCGGCTGAAGGTTTAGTTCACGCTGGCGTTTTAGGAAAAACCGGCGTGGTGGTTGAAATCAATTCAGAAACAGATTTCGTTTCTCGTAATGATGGTTTCAAAAACTTCGTGGTCGACGTTTTAGAACACGTAATTTCAACCGATACGACTGAAAATATTCTCGATCAAAAATACAAAAAAACGGGAACAACTGTTGGCGATGCTTTGAAAGCCACGATTGCGGCGATCGGCGAAAATATTGTTATTCGTCGTGCGGAACGTTACCAAGCTGGAGCTCACAGTGTTGTTCAAACCTACATCCACGGCGAAGGTAAAATCGGCGTGATGGTTGAAGTTGAATCTTCGACTCCAGCCGGAGCTGCCTCAGCTGAAGCTAAAACTTTTGCGGCTGATGTTTGTTTACATATCGCTGCCATGAATCCCTTAGCTTTATCTTCAGCTAGCATGAATCCCGAAGTTGTCGAAAAAGAAAAAAATATTTTGAAACAAAAAAATCTCGAATCAGGTAAGAAAGCCGAGATGGTGGATAAAATTGTTGAAGGCCAAATCAGAAAATTCTTGGCGGAAAATTGTTTAGTCGACCAACCCTTTGTAAAAAATCCAGATTTAACAATCACGGCTTATTCTAAAGAAGCTTCTAAAAAAGCAGGTGGAGACCTTACGATTAAACGCTTCACGCGTTTTGAATTAGGCGCCGGAATCGAGAAAAAAGTTGTCGACTTCGCTGCCGAAGTAGCCAGCATGAAGGGTCACTAAGACATTTAAATTAAGCCTACGAAAGTAGGCTTTTTTTTTGATCGAAATTAAATCAGCACCATAACAATAAGCACTTAATTCAAAAAGGCCTTCAATGAAAAAATCAGTCTATAAACGAATTCTTTTAAAATTAAGTGGCGAAGCTTTAGCCGGTGATCAAGGAACCGGAATCAATGCGGCAGTCATTAATCAAATTGCACTGGATGTTAAAGCGGCTCACGATACCGGCGTTCAAATCGGCTTAGTGATCGGCGGGGGAAATATTTTCCGTGGAGTCGCCGCCTCAGCTCAAGGTATGGACCGTGCAAATTCTGATTACATGGGAATGCTTGCAACTTGTATTAATGCCTTAGCGCTTCAGGAAGCTTTAGAAAAAGCCAAGGTCCCCACGCGCGTACAATCTGCTATTCAGATGGCTGAAATTGCTGAGCCTTACATCCGTCGAAAAGCTATTCGTCATTTAGAAAAAGGCCGAATTGTGATTTTTGCTGCGGGCACAGGGAATCCATTTTTTACCACGGATACGGCGGCTTCGCTGCGTGCGATGGAAATCAACGCCGAAGTTCTGATGAAAGCAACGAAAGTGGATGGGATTTATGATAAAGATCCTACGAAGCATGCAGACGCAAAAAGATATGATAAGATCAGCTACATCGATGTATTAAAGCAGGGGCTTCAAGTCATGGATTCTACTGCAATCAGTTTATGTATGGATAATAAATTACCCATCATGACTTTTGACTTAGCCAAAACAGGTAATATACTCAAAGCTGTATGTGGCGAAAAAATTGGAACCACAGTATCTTAGAACAACAAGAGGTATGATATGATTGAACAAACAAAAACGGGCGCTAAAGCCAATATGGAAAAAGTCGTGAACTCTTTGATGGAGGACCTCAAAAAAGTCCGAACCGGAAAAGCTCAAGTTTCTATGCTTGATTCTATAAAAGTAAATTACTACGGACAAATGTCGCCGTTAAGCCAAGTGGCATCCGTATCAACTCCTGATGCTAAAACTTTTATGATCGCTCCCTGGGAATCATCGATTCTTAAGGAAATTGAAATGGCCATCGTTAAATCAGATATCGGCATGGCTCCGATCAATGATGGCAAAGTCATTCGTCTTAAAGTTCCCGATTTAACCGAAGAGCGTCGAAAAGATTTGGCTAAACAGGTTAAAAAAATTACGGAAGATGCTCGCGTGGCCGTTCGTTTAGTGCGTCGTGATTCCAACGAAGAAGTTAAAAAAGCATTCAAGGATAAACTGATCAGCGAAGATGAATCTAAAAAAGGCGAAGCCGACGTCCAAAAAATAACTGATGATTTTATTAAAAAAGTCGATCAGATCGCTGACGAAAAAGAAAAATCAATCCTGACAATTTAATGAAAAAATTAAATCATGTTGCAATTATAATGGACGGAAACGGTCGCTGGGCTCAGATGAGAAATAAGCCTCGCGCGTTTGGTCATATTAAAGGCGCACGCGTTGCGAAAAAAATCATTACTCATGCTTCGGATATTGGGTTAAAATACCTGACCCTTTATGCATTCAGCAGTGAAAACTGGTTAAGACCCGCTATCGAAGTTTCATTTTTAATGAAACTCTTAGATCGTTATCTTAAAAAAGAAACTGAAAATTTATTTAAAAAAAACATTAAGTTTTCGGTCATCGGCGAACTCGAGAAATTACCGATGCATATCCAGTCCAGCATCGATTACGCTAAGAACCGCACTCGCGATTGTACCGGTCTTGAGGTGTGCTTCGCTATCAGCTACGGCTCTCGACAAGAAATCACCAATGCCGTAAAAAAAATAGCCACCCAAGTTTCCAACGGTGAAGTTCAAGTCTCGGAAATTGATGAAGTGATGCTCAATCAAAACTTGATGACGGCGGCTCGGCCTGATCCCGATCTTGTCATTCGCACCAGCGGTGAATACCGTTTGTCTAATTTTTTAATGTGGCAGTGTGCTTACAGCGAATTTTTCTTTTCGGATACTTTGTGGCCTGACTTTGATACGGTTGAATTCGATCATGCTTGCAATAGCTATCGTTCTCGTCATCGCCGTTTTGGAAAATTAGAAAGCGCAATTCATGCCGAATCAATTAATTACTAGAATAATTTCAGCCGTTATTGCTATATTCATTTTATTCTTCACGGTTTATTTTTTCCAACTTCAAGGTGTCATGTGGATGAGTCTTTTCGTAGCTGTCATCGGAAGCTACGAAATGTCGAAACTAATTTTTAGTAATCAATATCCTAAATTTTCTAAAACTTTATTTGTTTCGATTTCAATTCTCAGTCTTATCTTCTTTCAAAATAATATTCAAATTCAGTATGTTTATCTTTTATTTCCTCTAACATTTAGTTTGGTTGCAGCGCTCAGTATTATTTTTCATAAACAGTTCGGTAAAATCGAAGATATTTTTAGTTATGTCGCCAAATTTGTTTTAGGTTTAATGTACGCGGTTTTTTTGCCGTTGATGATTCTTTGGATCCTACAGGCCGAAGGCGGCATGATCTGGTTTATGTGCTTGCTGACAGTAGTTTTTGCGGGCGATATTGGAGCTTACACCTTTGGAACACTTTTCGGAAAGACAAAGATTGCACCATTACTTTCTCCGAAAAAAAGTTTACAAGGAGGCGTCGGCGGACTTTTATTTTCGACTATCGCAGCGGGCCTTTTTACTTCGTTGTTGCCAGCAGTTCCATTTGGGATATTGCTGATGCTAGGTTTTTTCGGGGGCCTTTTGGGGCAAATAGGGGACTTTTTCGAGTCACTTATTAAACGCATCGCAGGAGTCAAAGACTCAGGTTCGATTATGCCAGGCCATGGTGGGGTTTTAGACCGATTAGATGGAGTTTACTTCGCTTCACCTTTATTTTTCGTGGTTCTATACTATATAATATAGGCGGGTACTCAAAACGCGCCTATTTGCAGTCGAGGAATTTTATGAATATATCTGACGTTTTAAACGCCGCCTACAGCAACATCGTCCCCTTTGTTTTACTACTTGGAATTTTAGTTTTCGTTCATGAATTCGGACACTTTATTGTGGCCCGGATGTGTGGAGTTAAAGTTGAAGTTTTCTCGTTAGGTTTTGGTAAAAAAATTCTCCAATACAAATCGGGTGATACAAATTATTGTTTGTCTTTGATTCCCTTTGGCGGCTATGTGAAAATGTACGGCGAACAAGGCGGAGAAGTCGTTCCCGAAGATCAAAGACACGTGTCTTTCACACACAAGTCAGTTTGGAAACGAATATCAATTGTTTTAGCTGGTCCGTTAATGAACCTTCTTTTCGCGATTTTGGTATTTGGTGGAATTTCGTACTTCGGCGAAGAAACGCGAGCGCCGAAAATTGCCGATGTTCAATCTGGTTCTGCAGCAGAACAAGCTGGATTGAAAGCGCACGACACCATCGTTTCAGTGGGCGGAGTTGCGGTTCGCAGTTATGAAGAATTTCAAAATGCACTGACATCCAACAAAAATACTGCCGTGGCCATGGTAGTTAAGCAAACCAATGAGCCCGAGAGAAATTTAAATATCAAAATATCTTCTATGAAAAATCCCAATATCTTTTCGACTGAAGCGATGATCGGGGAAATTGCCGGAATTTTACCTTACGCCAAAGGCAGTCTGGTCGCGGTTAAGATGGATTCTTTGGCCTACCGGTTAGGGTTTCGCACCGGAGATGAAATTGTTAAAATTGACGGCATGAAAGTTTCCACATGGACCAATTTAACTTATTTAGTTGATGGAAAAAATCACGACGTTAAATTAGCCACCGGTAAGGATATTCAATTCGCAGCAGCGAAGGATGTAAGTAGCATTCAAGATCTAGGTTTTGAAGAACCTGAACTCTATTTGGATCAAGTTGTCGCGGACTCTCCGGCCAGTAAAGCGGATATTCAGGCCAAAGATAAAATTCTAGCGATCAATGCAGAACCCATGAAAAACTGGGATGCAGTTTTAAACAAGATTAAATCCTACGACGGTAAAGAAGCTCTTTCGATCACATTACTACGTGAAGGAGTCGAAGTTACCAAAAAAGTAACTCCACTGGTGACGTCTCAGATGACGGCTGTCGGTAAAGAAGACCGTCGTTACACGATCGGGATTGTTCCCATGGTTAACTTCACCAACCCAGAAACGGTCAAAGTTGCGGAGCCTTCGATTTTTGCGGCCCTATCTAAAGGGGCGAAGCGTTCTTATGATATATCGGCCATGACCGTGATTTCTTTCGTACGAATGTTCCAAGGTGAAGTTTCACATAAAAATATTGGTGGCATGATCTCTATCGGAAAAGCGGCCAAAGATTCTTACGCCATGGGCGCGCAGGCTTTCCTAATGACCATGGGAATTTTATCGATCAGTTTATTTATTCTTAACTTGTTGCCGGTGCCGGTATTAGACGGAGGGCATTTAGTATTTTACATCATCGAAGTGGTCAAAGGTTCTCCATTAAGTGTTAAAAAAATCGAAGTCGCACACCAAGTTGGTTTTGCTTTACTGATGGGTTTGATGGTGCTGGCTCTGTTTAATGATTTTACGAAATTTTTATTTAAGTCGTAAGTCATGAAAATACTGGCTTGTGACACAAGTACATTAATGGGAAGTGTTGCGGTCAGCAGCGGATCTCAGGTGATCGCGTCCAGATCCAGTCTCCGCGCCGGATCTCACACGGACACTATTAATAAAATGATTACAGATTGTTTAGATGAAGCCGGCTTGAGTTTAAAGGACATCGATGTGTTCTGCAGTGGACTGGGACCGGGAAGTTTCACCGGGATACGCATCAGTTTAAATACTATTAAAACGTTGGCCTACATTCACCAAAAGCCCGCTTGTGGTTTAGATTCTTTATTAATGATGGCGGATCTTGTGAAACAAAAATCAGAATTTATTACTCCGATGATTAATGCATTCAAAAATATGGTTTACACGGCTGAATACAAATCGGTGAAAAACGAATTGGTAATGGTGAAACCGCCGCAAGTTGTTCGCGTGCAAGATTTAATTTCTTACTTGAACCCGCAGAGTTTAATCGTCGGCGACGGCTACGCGACCTACGAAACGTATTTAAAAGCGAACCTACCGTTTGATCTAATGAGACAGGGAGAAAGTTCAGATTTTCCACTGGCCAACACGTTGTGCCATATTTTTGGACAAAAATCTTTAGGTGAATGCATGAATCAAAAATATCACTGGTCTCAATTAGTTCCTATCTACCTGCGCGCTTCAGAAGCAGAAGAGAATCTTAACGGTATCAAGTTTCAACCGTTGTAGTTTTGCGGTTAATTCATGCAAATTTAGAAAAATAAGCTCAAAATGCATTTTGTTGAAAGTAATTATTGAAACTCACCTATAACATCCCATATCATAATTTAAGATGATTACAGAAAACAAAAACAACTATTATGAAATACTGGAAGTGTCAACACAGGCGACTCAGCATGATATCTTGTTGGCTTATCAAAAAGCTAAGTTAACGTATTCAGACAGCAATCTGGCAATTCGTTCGGCCTTTTCCGGCGAAGAACTTAACGAGCTCAAGAAGCTCGTCGATGAAGCTTTTCTGGTTTTAAGTAATCAGAACTACCGCCATGTCTATGAACAACGACTCAATACGAAATCATACAGTGAATCTGAC
The DNA here is from genome assembly GCA_014378775.1 of Pseudobdellovibrionaceae bacterium. Classification (GTDB taxonomy): domain Bacteria; phylum Bdellovibrionota; class Bdellovibrionia; order Bdellovibrionales; family Bdellovibrionaceae; genus Pseudobdellovibrio. Next base: position 17,573 of record JACMMZ010000035.1, on the reverse strand, counting down.
ATCACTTTTAATGGTATTAAAAATTACACGCAGGATGTCAGCCCTACCAATACAGTAGAAAAGCTGATCCAAAAGCATAGCTCAATGACTCACAAGACAGAGATTATGGCTGTAGTTGAGGAAAAAACTGAATCAGCTTCAGTCGATGAGACTTTTGAGCAAGAAGTGATGGCCCAGACAGAATGGTCAGGCGATTTTTTAAAAAAGGTTCGAGAATATAAAAAGGTTTCGATCGATAAATTACAAGAATCCACCAAAGTAAATCCGTGGTATATAAAAGCCTTAGAGACCATGGATGTCAAAAACTTACCAGCAACTGTCTTTGTGCGTGGCTACGTGATTCAATTGGCAAAAGAATTAGGATTAAACGAGAAAAACGTTGCCGATTCTTACATGAAAATCTACAAATCAAAGCTTGAACAAAACAAATAAAATCACCTACCTTATCAGCGAAGAAAACGACACAGCAGTTCGATTAGATAAATGGTTAACGACCCAACCTAACGACTTGAGCCGCAGCCATATCATCCAGCTTATTGATCAGAGTCACATTACCGTTAATGGAAAAACTGTGAAGTCCTCGTACCTTACTCGCATGACAGATAAGATCGAATTAATATTACCGGAAACTCAGCCAACAAAATTAGTCGCAGTGGACATTCCAATTCCCATTCAATATCAAGATGACGATCTTTTGGTAGTGAACAAACCTTCGGGATTAGTGGTTCATCCTTCGGCCGGACACGAGCAAGATACATTAGTTAATGGACTTCTTTTTCACGTCAAAAATCTTTCTATGAAAAATGAAGAGCGTCCGGGAATCGTTCACCGCATAGATAAAGAAACCAGTGGTCTTTTAGTGGTGGCCAAAAATGATCGTGCGCATGAAAAATTATCCGAGCAGTTTAAAAATAAAACCACACACCGTGTTTATTATGCCGTCGTCACCGGTATGCTCAAAAAAGAAAAAGGCACGATTCAATCCTATCTGATTCGTAATCCTAGTGATCGCAAAAAATATTCTTCCTTACGTGAAAACGGTCGCATCGTGACTGAATTTACTGAAGTCATTGATCACGCTAAATGGGCTGTAACCCATTATGAAATTGTTAAGCGCTTACCGCATCTGACTTTAGTAAAACTGCAACTGGAAACGGGACGAACGCATCAGATCCGTATCCACATGAGCGAAGCGGGCCACCCCGTTGTGGGGGATGTGACCTACGGTTATCCGAATCAGCTTTTGAAAAACAAAGGGCTGACGCGATTTTATTTGCATGCGGCGGAACTGGGATTCGTTCATCCACGCACTAATGAGGAAATGAAATTTTTAGCCCCGTGGCCCCCGGAAGATGAAGCGATGCTTAAGTCGTGGGGATTTTAATGTACCAAGAAACGCCGTTAGGTTTCGAATTACACATTTCAAACACGCTGATATTTTTTGGAAAAAAAGGCTGCAACTTAGCTGATCTGAGAAAAAATTATCCAGACACTGAATTTCGGACAGTTCACCAAACCCATTCGGATGTTACAATTTTATCTCAGACGACATCTGAAAATATTCAAGCCGATGCTCATTACACGCAAGAATTCAATGTGGGTCTGGTGATCAAAACGGCCGACTGCATTCCGATTCTGATTCAATCACCGAAAAAAAATCTTATCCTGGCGGTTCATGCCGGCTGGCGTGGTGTCGAGAATAAAATTACGCTAAAAGCTTTAAAACAATCAAGTCTGACTGATTTAGATTCGATATCTGTTTACATGGGTCCGCACATCTTGCAGAAAAATTTTGAAGTCGGTACAGACGTCAAAGATCGCCTGCTGAATTCAGTCTGCGGCGAAACCCGAGACGTGGCTTACGCGCAAGGTGAAAAGTTTTACGTGGATCTTCAAAAAATCGTTCAATCTCAAGTTCAAAGCGTGGCGAAATCGGCGCAAATTCATTTTACAAATTTAAATACTTATCAAAATATTCAATTTAACTCACATAGAACCGATCAGACTCCGCTTCGAAATCTTAGTTTTATCGTACAAAAAGTGGCTGCTGTATAATCTCTAAACGATACGTTTTGCTCTAATGCAATATAAAGGTTAGCGGCTAACACCCGGCTTGGCGCGTGAAGTGCTCCTCTCATAGTTATTACAAATAGAGGAGACTTTATGAAAACAAAATTAGGTATATTATCTGTAGCGGTTATTTCGACATTAACTTTAACGGGTTGTCCTGGCAGCGGAGGTTCGTCGAATAGCACCCCTGTAGGAGTCAATCCTCCTGGAGCAGTCGGCGCTTTGAACGCGGGATCATGCAATATTCAATCAAATTTTTACACATGTACACAAACACTTAACGGAGTTCTTTACACGACACCTTCAAATTCATATTTAAGCCAACCTGATTTATGTGCGAAACTTAACGATAACTATTCGTTCGCGAACAAAGATGCTCGCGGTCAAGTCGTGGCAGCAGAATGGCGATTAGATTATTCGCGAAGAATGTGTCAGACAGTCGGACAACCGACTTATCCAACTCAACCGGTTGCGGGGATGAAGACGTTTACGTGTCAGTTATCAGCTAAAAAAGGTGACATGACTTATGACGGACAACCTCAGCAAATTCAATTATCACCTTATTTGAACAAACAATCGATTCCTGCTGTAGCTCTGCGTACAACTGGAAAGGGCTTTTTCCGCATTTCTCGTTGGGTGAAATTCGCTCAACTTAATGTTGAATATTTCCCGCGTTTATCAGCTGATATCAACTCAACTGACTTATTAAAAATGTCCGTTGTAGGAATTGACGAAGATATTTCAGCTAGCTTAATGGGCGTGACAGATACAGAAAACCGAATTGAAATTCGACCACAGGATACAGAGGGCGAACAAACCACTTTGATTGCGACCTGTTCGAGTGCAGAAAATAAGGCGATGCCTCCAGCGATGGCGGCTAACGGATATAAATGTGTCGGATCAGAGACCGCTCAGGGAAAAACGACCGAAATTAAGTTCGTGAATCAGTTGTCTGATGTAGTGGAAAGCGGGATTTCGATTACGAATAACGTTTTCGTGCAGGGTGACCAAGCCTCAGCTGTTTCCTTCACGCAAACATCGACTGCTCATGATGACTCGATGATTAATTTAAAATCAAAGCTCAATTCAGCAACTTCGATTGCGATCAAAAAATCGGGTTACTCATTAAATGTAAAATGTCAGCCAAAGTAAGTTCGAGATAATTTCACAAATGCCACAAGCCGTTACAGCGGCCTGTGGCAGCTTGCGTTAAATATGTGTATTGACCGAAAAATTTTAAATTTCTAGAATTACACTAGACGCAGGAGTAACTTTACTTAAGGTTGGTGTAATGGGAATTTTCGACAAGTTTCAAGATTATTTTTCAAACGACATCGCAATTGATTTAGGCACGGCCAACACTTTGGTTTACGCTAAAGGCCGTGGTATTATTTTAGATGAACCTTCGGTTGTCGCCGTTCAAAAAAATTATCGTGGTGTTCAAAATCGTGTATTAGCGGTGGGAAAAGAAGCCAAAGAAATGTTAGGACGAACTCCTGGAAGCATCGTCGCGATCCGTCCAATCAAAGACGGCGTCATCGCCGATTTCGAAGTCACCTCCGCCATGTTAGGTTACTTCATTAAAAAATCTATCGGCGAGAAAAAATCCTTTGTTCGTCCTCGTATTATTATTTGTGTTCCTTACGGAATTACTCAGGTTGAAAAGCGCGCGGTTAAAGAAGCGGCGCAGGCCGCTGGCGCACGTGAAGTCCATTTGATCGAAGAGCCCATGGCCGCCGCTATTGGAGCTGGTCTTCCGATTACAGAACCTTCAGGAAATATGGTTGTTGATATGGGTGGCGGTACGACAGGCGTCGCCGTGATTTCATTAGGCGGCATTGTTTATTGTAAATCAATCAAAGTGGCCGGCGATAAATTAGATGAAGCCATTGTAAATTATGTGCGCCGCCAATTTAATCTTTTGATCGGTGAGCGCACCGCTGAAATGATTAAAATAAAAATCGGCAACGCCTATCCGCTCGAACAAGAGCGCACAATGGAAGTCAAAGGACGAGACCTTGTAGCGGGAGCGCCGAAGACCATCGAGATTACGAGTTCACAAATAAATGATGCTCTGATGGATCCGTTGTCTGAAATCGTGGACGCCGTGCGGGTAGCCTTAGAAAAAACTCCTCCGGAATTAGCTTCGGACATCGTGGATAACGGGATCGTCCTTACAGGTGGCGGAGCCTTACTGACTAATTTAGATATTTTACTGCGCGAACGCACAGGTCTTCCCGTTTCAATTGCGGAAGAACCTTTAACTTGCGTCGTAATGGGATCGGGAAAAGTTTTAGATCAATTGGATTTATTAAGCCAATTAACCATCGATTAATTTTAAATGAGCAAATTTGGATCAAATAAAGTCAAGTATCGCTCGGTCAGATCGATCCTTGTTATTTGGTTTCTTGTATTTTCTATTTTACCGCTTTTATTTATGGGCTGGTATTTTCTTTTCAAATTTGAAAAAGCGCTCGAAAATGAAGTGGTACAGCGTTTAAAAAATAATGGACGCGAAATTGATACGATCATTTCAGATTACTATTCTGATCTGTACGATACGCGCGATGATTTACTTTTGAAATCTGATATCATGACGTACTTCACCACTCAAAATGTTGAAAGCTTTAGAACTTTCAGCAATTTATGGCTGCAAAAAAGCACCGGAGCGGTTTCTTTTTACACCAAAAACGGGCAGCTGATTCTAACCGCTTTCAAAGATGACAAAAAATCAATCCGTTACTTCAGCTTGAATAATGAAAAGGTTCAATTAAACGATCGCTATTTAAAAAACTTAAGTGATAAAAATGATATTGCCTTTGTTGATCCAAATAAAAACAAACTGACCCTCATTTTATTTTCTAAGGTCCTGACTAAACCAAGTGCGGCGCAGTTAAAACCTCAATTGGTCGGCTATGTCGAACAATCGATTGACCTGAGCGAGGAATTTCTTTTAAGAATCAAAACTAAGCTTAAAATTGAAAGTCTTTTGTTGTCTGATTCTGGTAAGTTAGTGTCTTCAAGTAAACCTTATTTTAAACGGATTCCCATCCCAATCACGACTTCAATCGACCAGCTCATTAATTATGAATATCAAGAACTACGCTATGGATTTATTCTTTACCCGGTATCCTGGGGAAAATCTAAATTTTACGTAGGCCTAGGTGATGTTCGACAAGATTCACAAGCCCTGTTAAATAATATTCGATTTGCGTTCATCACGGTTATTTCGGTTGTGGCTGTTTTGTTATTCATAACGATATTACTGACCACCAACTGGTTTTTAAAGCCGGTGAATAAATTAATTAACGGGCTTAGAGCCTTTGATTCTTCCGAGCAGATATTGCAAATTCCAGTGACGAATCAAACCGAAGTCGGTCTTTTGACTCAGGCCTTTAATGAAATGAGTTATAAAATTTATCGAACCCGGGCCGATTTAAAAAAGAAAATTAAAGAATTAGAAGTTGCAAATAGTGAATTAAAAGAAGCACAAACAAAATTGGTTCATTCAGCAAAGATGACAAGTCTTGGTCAGCTGGTGGCAGGGGTGGCGCATGAATTAAATAATCCAATTGGATTTATTTTTAGTAATACGACGCACTTAAAAGAATATTCCGATAAGCTTTTTGAACTCATTGAATTAGTCGAAAAGCACCCGGAACAAATGCAGGATAAGAAAATTGAAATTGAGTACGACTACATCAAAAATGATCTTCCGCGCCTGATTAAGTCGTGCCAAGACGGTGCTCAAAGAACTCGAGACATCGTTTTAGGTTTAAGAAATTTTTCAAGACTGGAAGAAGCTCAGTTAAAAGAGATCGACATCAAAGAATCTTTAACCACCACTTTAGAATTATTATCCGGCGAAATTAAAAATCGTATTCAGATTCATACTCAGTTTGATCCTCTTCCGAAAGTTTTGTGTTTTGCTTCGCAGATTAACCAAGTTTTTATGAATATATTATCCAATGCAGTCCAAGCCATTCAGGGCGCGGGACAGATATGGATCACCGCGATTCCGTTGAAAGTCGGAAACGGTCAAGTCGGAAAAATTCAAATTTCAATTCAAGATAGCGGAATAGGAATGGATCCACAGACTTTAGAAAAAATCTTTGAACCCTTCTTTACCACTAAGGGCGTGGGTCAAGGCACGGGGTTAGGATTAAGTATTTCTTATGGCATTATTCAAAATCACGGCGGAGAAATTCACGTTCGTTCGCAAAAAAATGTTGGCACCGAATTCACGGTGATACTTCCGGTTAAACCACTTCAGGAAAATAGCACGCGCGCATGAACGGTTAAATTAAATTCTTTTTAACCGGATTTACCTCGAGAAAATCAAAAAAATATTAAATGCTAAATTTATATTCATAATAATTATATGAAACATAAAATTTTCAGTGACGTTTTGTCCCCTTTTTTCTGGCCAAGGCATTGCAATAATCCATTTCATCGCAGACATAAGTCGCGTAAACAAACACACAAAGGGGAAATTTCATGAACATTTTTAAATCTATGGTTGTCGCATCTGCAATCGTAATGGCTTCGATGGCAGCTGAAGCGCAAATTAGTTTAGGCCAGCCAGCTTACGGCGGCACAGGATGTCCAGCCGGTTCGGCATCGGCCACTTTGACTTCCGATGGTTCGGTACTGTCAGTATTATTCGATTCATTTTTTGCTGAAGCGGGAAATACCACAGGTCGTCGTATCGATCGTAAAAATTGTAGCTTAAGAATTCCGGTTAATGTGGCGAATGGTTACCAAGTGGCTTTATTAGCTTTTGATTACCGTGGTTTCTCGGCCGTTCCGTACGGTGGATCAGCGGTTTTAGATGCGTCTTATTCTTACATTGGCCAACCGTACCCAGTTCGCTTTTCTAAAAATTTCCGTCAAGGTGCTAGTGGTAACTTTAGCGTGACGAATGAGCTTATTTCACAGACTTTCACGTGGTCTCCATGTGGCAAACAGGTCATGTTAGAAGCCAGCGTTTCCGCTCGCACTACTGCTCCGAGCAATATGCAGCAAACAATGTTAGCGGTCGATTCACTCGACGTAACAGCCGGCATTCTTTATTCAGTTCGTTTCCAACGTTGTAACTAATCTTAGTCGAACGATAGATATGAAAAAAGGCTTGGGAAACCAAGCCTTTTTTCATATCTCAAATAAAGGAATGAAAATTAAGGATTAAAACTTTGATTGTTATTCGGTAGCGGTAAGCTTGGAGTTTCATCTTCTTGAGAAGATCCCGGTAACACAGTTGCTTTTTCAGCTACAACTTTAGAAGTTGTATCAACATTTGTGCGAGCGGCGTTAGCTACACGATTTTCTAAGTTCTGTTTGAGGTCATCTGTCGAAGTTCTTTCAACGTGAACGTGGACGGTGGCTTGTTTTGTCATGTAGTCGATCGGGAAAGCGCCTAACTTAGCTAAAAAGCTCGAGATGCTTCCATTACCGTGCTGGATGATTTCTCTTAAAGTGAAAAGAGGAGCGTACTGAGAAGCTTTCTTTTCAGATTCAAAGATAATTTGAGTTAAAGTAGCGCCAGTAATGTCGTTTTTAGACTTATTGTCGATCACCATAACTTCTTCGTTAGCTCGGATCATCTTTGCGATGTCATCCAGAGTAACGTAGCAGCTTTGCTGCGTATCGTATAATTTACGATTTTGATATCTCTTGATGATTTTAACTTTTGCTGTCGGTTTAGTGTTCAAATTTTCCATTTGATTCATCACAAGGGCCTCCATGTTGAGTTAACGATTCAACGGCAAAGTAGTCCCGGTGTCACCCCTTGTCAAGCGTTCCCCATGCGGTTTCCCCGCTCAAAGACTTAAATTTATCTCAGTCGAAAAGTGATTAATTATGATTATAGATGATTATGTTTTTTATCAAAGATATCAAATACTTAAGCCCAAGTAAATAAATGAGAATTTAGGAAAAAGCCATCGATAAGACAAATCATGTTCCAGTATAACGAATTGTTATAGTCCAGAAATGGGGCATTTGCACCCCTATCAATCACTCTAGACTTAAGCAAAATAGCTCATTCTGCCGATAGGAATATCATAGGAAATAGGTGGCACTATGAATCGTTTCGGTGGCAAAGCTCAGAGCGTGATGGGAATCTTAGGATTCTGTTTAATTTCTGGATGTGCAACAAAACCTTATCCGTTTTTTGATTCCGCATTTAATGATCATAATCGAGCACCAAGTTCCGTGGCCTTACCGGCTGACGAAAGTATTCAAACGACGCAAATAGATCGAGTCAACCAACAAGCCAAATTGGATTATTTATTTTTATCCGCCGAGATGAGTGCACTCGAAGGTCAAAACATCGAGGCCGTTGCAAAATTAGAAGAAGCGTACGAATTAGATTCAAAATCAACTTTGATCCTTTACAAGTTAGCCATGGAAAACTATCGCGCTGGCAAAAGTGCAGAAGCCACCAAGTGGATCGAAAAAGCTTTAATACTTAAACCAAATCAAAAAGATCTGAATATTCTAGCGGCCAGTCTATATTCATCAAGCAAGCAGTATAAAAAATCAGAAGCGATTTACAAAAAACTGATCGCTTTAGACAAAACGGATCCTGATGCATATTTGTATTTAGCGGCTATTTACTCGGAACAAAAAAGATATGCCGATGCTATTAGTTACTTTACGAAATTAACCAAGTTTAAAGATTACGAGCAAAAACATTTGGCTTACTACTACGGAGCTCGAACTAAATTTGAAGCCAACAGAGTTAAATATTTTAGCCAGATCAAATCAGATTTGCGATTAAGCCTCAAAGAGAAGCCTGATTATCTTGAGGCGCTGCAGTTTTTGGGTCAGCTGATTGAAAAAACTGAAGGTAAGAAAAAAGTATTCGCTTTTTATGCTGAATACCAAAAAAAGAGCGGACCCATTCCGCGGTTAGCTGAAGTGCTGTCACAATATTATCTGGATGCCGGTGACTATGATAACGCTTACGTGCAATTAGAAATCTTAGAATCTTCAACTCAAGATCCCATTCAAGTTAAATTGAAAATGGCTCTGATCCTTATCGACAAGAAAATGTACAGCAAAGCATTGGTTCGATTGGAAGAACTGAACGAGCTCGTGCCGGAATCAGATAAAGTGAAATTTTACTTAGCTTCATTGTATCAAGAAACAAAAAAATATGATCAAGCCATTAAAGCTTATTTAGAAATTCAGGCTTCCAGTAAACACTACGAGGATTCCGTTAAAAACGCAGCGACTCTTCAAAGAGATCGTGGTCAAACGGGAATAGCATTAGAACTATTGAAAAAACTTTCAAAAGATAAGCCTGAAAATGTGACGAACTACATTGCTTACGCTCAGCTTTTAGAAGACGTGAAACAGTATGATGAAGCGCTGTCTATTCTAAACTTAGCTCAGGCGAAATTTCCGAAAGAAGCCCAGATCGAATATTTTATCGGAACCATGTTTGATAAAAAAAATGATAAGCAAGCGATGTTAGAGCATATGAAAAAAGCGGTTGATCTAGATCCTAATTTTGCATTGGCTTTAAATTATATAGCCTATTCGATGATGGAAATGAATCAAGATATGGCTAAAGCTGAAGAGTTCGCCTTAAAAGCTTACAGCATCGATAAAAATGATCCTTACATCGTCGATACCGTGGGTTGGATTTATTACCAAAAAGAAAATTACGTGAAAGCGGCAGAGTATTTAGAAAAAGCGCATCAAGCTATGCCTCAAGTTGCCGTTATTGCAGATCACTTAGGTGATGCGTACGTCAAGCTTAACAAATTAGAGGAAGCTTACGAAGTTTATAAAAAAGCTATGAGTAGCGAAACGGACCCGGAGCGCCTCCGGCAAATGTCAGTTAAATTATCTCAGGTTCAGGTGGCTCAAGATAAAATGCGTATGCCGGCTGGAATTATCGTGAAAAAAGCGAATCCTGAAGCTGTTTTCGTTTCTGATAAAGATGAATCAAAATAATCGCCAGAATAATTTTAAAATCTTGCCTCATCGGAACCGGTAATAAAATAAGTAGAAATAAACAGAAGCTCGTCAAGGCGAGCTCTTTTTTATGATAGGGTATATTTTTGATGGTCGCGGTGTAAATTTGAGCGACGTTGAAATTAGAAATATTTTGTTTGAAACAAAAAATGGAAAATAAAACCGTCATGAAACTAATGATCAAGGTCATAAAGGTTACAAACAAGAAGAAGGCGATCGAGCCTTCTTTTAAATAAATTTTGGTGAAGTCACTGCTGGAGCCTAAAAAGAAAAATAACGGCATCAGGGTTAAAAAATAAACCAGCATGGTCACTTGGTTTTTAACATTGTAATCAAGTCTCCATAATAAAATACAAACCTGCATCCACGCCGCCAGACTAAGCAAAGCTCCGCCGGGAATATCTGAAAAATAGAGAAACAGGTAGGTCACAAAATATAATAAAAGATGCTTTAATTTCAAGGTTGCCATTGGGCTCTATTCTAGTCGTATAATGCTCTCATGTTAAAGAAACTTTTGTCCTACGCGCGATTATTTTTCGGTTTATTTTTAAGCTGCGGAATTTTGATTTCCTGTGCCGGAAAGTCAATTTCATCATCGGGGGGGGCAAATCCGTATCGATTGAACTCAAAAGCCAAAGTGACGGATAAACTGAGCGGAGAAAGTCATAACCTTGACTTGACCGTTATCGTCGATCCTCAGCGCGCCATTCGAATCGACGTGACCGCTTTACTTGGGTATCGCTTGGCTGAAGTGGTGATGACCCCGCAAAAGATTCAATACATCGAGAGAGAAAATAAAATATTTGTCACCGGCGGATACAAGCCTCAAACACTAAAGCCGTTGTTTGGTCAAGAGATCGACCCGAAGCTGATCTGGGCCATCGCTCATGAGCAAAACCTCAAGGACGGTCGTTACTACGGCACCAACGTTAAATTCGAACTGACAGCACCCGGCAGCCAAGATGACCCGTCTCGTAAAATCACTTTGGAAAATAAGGATTTAAAAATGGTTTGGATTTTTAAATCCAAAGAAGCCGTATCTTTGAGTTCATCGTCGTATAATGAGACTTTCGTCCTGGCTCAGCCAGTAGAATACAAACTAATCACTATAAAATAATACTTCTTCACTAACCGGATGGTCCAGCTGCATAATCATAGATGCAGGCTATAAGCTTTATCCAACGATAAAGGAGAATACCATGTCGTCATCCAGCAGTTTTCGAAACCTCTTAGAAAAGCGCGCAAATCAAAATCCGCATGTCTTGGAACACTGGAGCGGCACTTTTTTTGAATATTTAGATCTGGTCAAGAAAAACCCAAAATTGAGTCGCAACGCTTATCAACGTATGTATGACATGATACTTGAGGCCGGTACCGAAGAGTACATCGATTTTAAAAAACAAGTTATTCGCTACAAATTTTTTGATGATCTGCCTAACAATGGCAAAGATGCGGTTTTTGGTTTAGATGTTCAGTTGATGAAATTAGTAAACGTTTTAAAAGCGGCGGCCTTAGGTTATGGAACCGAGAAACGAGTCATTCTTCTTCATGGACCGGTGGGTTCAGCCAAATCCACAATTTGTCGCATGTTAAAAAAAGGATTAGAAGCCTATTCAAAAAGCGAAATGGGGGCGTTGTTTACTTTTGAATGGGTAGATGAGTCGGGAAAGCTTGATGGTATTTTCGGTAAAGACGTCCGCGTTTATCCCACCCCGATGAATGAAGAGCCGCTGTGGCTGATTCCAAACGATTTGCGACAGTCTGTTTGTGATGATATCAACAAAGGACAAGATGGTGATTTCCGCGTAAAGATTGTAGGCGAATTGTGTCCTCCGTCTCGATTTATTTTTAAAAACCTCATGGAAAAATACAACGGCGACATGATGAAAGTATTATCGCATGTTCGCGTCAAACGCATGTTTATATCCGAAGCGGACCGCGTAGGGATTGGAACTTTCCAACCGAAAGATGAAAAAAATCAGGATTCAACTGAATTAACTGGTGATATTAATTACCGTAAGATTGCCGAATACGGATCGGATTCGGATCCACGCGCTTTTAACTTTGATGGTGAATTCAATGTGGCCAATCGCGGTATGATTGAATTCGTTGAGGTTCTTAAACTGGACGTGGCGTTTTTATATGACTTACTGGGGGCGTCTCAAGAGCACATGATTAAACCTAAAAAGTTTGCACAAACGTACATTGATGAAGTCATCATTGGTCATACGAACGAACCTGAATACCGACGACTTCAAGATAATGAATTCATGGAAGCTCTTCGTGATCGAACGGTGAAGATTGATATTCCGTACATTACAAAACTCAAAGAAGAAATAAATATTTACAAAAAAGATTTTAATTCACAAAAGCTTCGCGGAATTTCAATTGCGCCGCATACGATTGAAACGGCCGGCATGTGGGCGATTTTAACTCGATTAGAAAAACCCAAAAAAGCCAATTTGACACGTTTACAAAAATTAAAATTATACAATGGTAAAACATTACCAAATTTTACCGAAGACAATGTCAAAGAATTGCGTAAAGAAACCACGCGTGAAGGTTTAGATGGTATTTCTCCGCGGTACATTCAAGATAAATTATCAAATGCTTTGGTAATGGCGCAGCAAATGAATAAAGGATCGGTCAATCCATTCATGGTCATGAATGAATTAGAAAGTGGTTTAAAACATCATTCACTTATTTCAAATGAAGAATTAAAACAAGAATACCGTGAATTATTAAGTGTAGTTAAGCAGGAATACGAAGAGACTATAAAATCCGAAGTTCAGCGCGCCATTAGCGCGGACGAAGGGGCACTTCAGCGCCTCTGTGCAAATTATATAGATAATGTTAAAGCCTACACTCAGCGCGAAAAAGTTCGTAACCAATACACCGGTGCCGATGATGAGCCGGATGAGCGACTCATGCGCGCGATCGAAGAAAAAATCGAAATTCCTGAATCTCGCAAAGAAGATTTTAGGCGAGAAATCATGAATTACATCGGCGCTCTTTCTTTAGACGGGAAAAAATTCAATTACAAGATGAATGAAAGGCTTCACAAAGCTTTAGAATTAAAACTTTTTGAAGATCAAAAAGACAGTATCAAATTAACGTCATTGGTAAGCTCGGTCACAGATAAAGACACGCAAGAAAAAATTGAAATCGTAAAGTCTCGTTTGATTAAAGATTTTGGTTACGATGAAATATCGGCCACCGATGTTCTTCATTACGTAGCCAGTATTTTTGCGCGAGGCGATATTAAAAATAAATAATCCTTACTTGAGGTGTGATCGTGGCTATTCGGGAAGATCAAAATCGCTTTAAAAGTATCGTGAAAGGAAAAGTCCGCGAAGACTTTAAGCGATTTGTCACGAATGGTGAAATGATTGGGAAACGCGAAGACGAATTCGTTAAAATTCCCCTGCCTAAAATTGATATTCCTACATTCCGATTTGGAGCAAAAGAAAAAGAACAAGGTGTTGGTCAAGGTGACGGCGACAACGGACAGCCGCAACAGGGTCAGGGCCAATCAGGTTCCGGTCAAGGTGAAGCCGGCGAAAATCCCGGCGAGCATATCCTAGAGGTCGAAATATCTTTAGAAGAGTTGGCAGAAATATTAGGCGAAAAATTAGAGCTTCCTAATATTCAACCCAAAGGTTCCAGCCAAATGATTACCGAAAAAAATCGCTATTCAGGAATTGCTCCGGTGGGACCGGAAGGGCTTCGGAAATTTAAACAAACTTATAAAAAAGCCCTGGCTCGGTATATTTCATCGGGGGCCTATAATCCCGACGATCCGAAGATTGTTCCGATCCGTCGTGATTATCAGTACCGCACGGTGAAGAAAACGCAGTCTCCGCACACCAAGGCCGTCGTTATTTACATGATGGATGTCTCGGGATCGATGGGGGACGAGCAAAAAGAAATTGTTCGTTTAGAGTCTTTCTGGATCAACACTTGGCTTAAAAAACATTACAAAGGGCTTGAGACTCGGTTTATCATTCATGATGCCTCGGCCAAAGAAGTATCTGAAGATGTTTTTTTTAAAACCAGTGAATCCGGAGGGACCCTGATTAGCTCCGCTTATAAATTATGTCAGCAGATTATCCAAACAGATTATCCTACCAGCGATTGGAATATTTACCCGTTTCATTTTAGCGACGGTGATAACTGGAGCGGCGAAGATACCCGGCTTTGTATGCAGCTCTTAAAAGAATTTTTTTTACCGAACGTGAATGTCTTTTCTTATGGACAAGTCGAAAGCAAGTACGGGAGTGGCCAGTTTCTTAAAGATCTGCAAAAAGAATTTTTAGATGATCAGCGTATGACTTTAAGTCAAATTGAGTCACGCGATAAGATTTTAGATTCGATTAAAGATTTTTTAGGAAAAGGAAAGTAATTTTGTGGCAAATTTAACTTTAGAATTAGAACTAGAAAGAAAAAAAATATGTCAGATTGCAAAAAATTGTAATCTTGATTTTTTTGAAACAATTTTTGAATTGATTAATTACGATCAAATCAGTCAATTCGCTTCCTACGGTGGTTTTCCGGTCAGATACCCCCACTGGCGCTTCGGTATGGAATACGAACAATTATCTAAATCCTACGAATATGGATTATCTAAAATTTATGAAATGGTGATCAACACCGATCCTTGTTACGCCTATTTGATGGAAGGCAATTCCATGATGGATCAAAAACTGGTGATGGCCCATGTTTATGGTCATTGTGATTTTTTTAAAAACAACATTTGGTTTTCAAAAACTAATCGCAAAATGATGGATCAAATGGCCAATCACGCCACGCGTATCCGTCGTTATATTGATCGCTACGGCTATGAGACCGTGGAAAAGTTTATTGACACGTGTTTAAGTTTAGAAAATTTGATCGATCGTCATTCCATATTAAATAGCGCACCAAGCTTTAAACCTGCGAAGAACGAACTGCGAGAATCAGATTATACTTTCGCAGTGGAAAAATCTTACATGCAACATTACATCAATCCTCCGGCGGAATTAGAAAAGCAAAAGCAATTACAGATCGAACGCATGCGGGTCAAAACAAGATTTCCCGAAGAACCAGTTAAAGATATTTTATCTTTTTTGATTCAATTTGCCCCGCTGGAAGAGTGGCAGCAAGATGTCCTGGCCATTATTAAAGATGAATCTTATTACTTTGCTCCGCAGGGCATGACGAAAACCATGAATGAAGGTTGGGCTTCGTATTGGCATTCACACATGATGACCAAGCACATTTTAAATGATTCCGAAATTATTGATTTTGCCGATCATCATTCCGGAACCACGTTTATGAAAATGGGCGGATACAATCCGTACAAAGTCGGAATTGAGCTGATGCGTGATATCGAACAGCGCTGGAATAAAGGAAAATTCGGTCGTGACTGGGAGAACTGTGACGATGTACGAGAAAGAAAAAACTGGGATAAAAAAACGGGATTAGGTCGCGACAAAATATTTGAAGTTCGAAAAATTTACAACGATGTAACTTTTATTGATGAATTTTTAACCGAAGAATTTTGTGTTAAAAATAAAATGTTTGTTTATAAACTGGATAAAGAAACCAATAAATTTGTGGTAGACACAACCAATTTCAAAGCGATTAAATCTCAATTGTTATTTCAATTAGCTAATTTTGGACAACCGATCATTAAAATCGAAGATGCTAACTTTGAAAATCGTGGCGAGCTTTTATTAGTCCACAGCCACGAAGGTTTAGATTTGCAACCAAACTACATGGATCAGTCCATGAGAAACCTGTTCGCCATTTGGAAACGCCCCATCAATTTAGTCACCATGATGGAAAATGAAGGCGCCATGTTTCGATTTGACGGCAAAAACTACACCAAGCATAATCTAAGCGATAGCAAAGATCCCGAAATGAAAGATTGATTATCTCAAGCTAACCCGTTGATATATAACAATAGTTTCCTTTTCGTGATCCTAAAAAGCATAGTTATACTTTGGATTTTATGATAAAAAGCAAAGTATAACTATGCTTTTTAAAGATTTTATGTTAAGCTCAATTATGAGTGATGAAACAGTTTATAAGCGAACTTTGGACCTTAAAACACTGCTGAAAAATAAATCCTATTTTTTATTTGGCCCCAGAAATACCGGTAAATCTTTTCTTATAAAACAAACCCTAGATAAAGACACGAAAGTCATAAATTTATTGCAAAGTGATGTTTACCTCGAGCTGCTCGCCGAACCTCACCGAATCCGTGAGCGCATTGATTTTAAAAAAGATAAACTTGTTGTTATCGATGAAATTCAAAAAATTCCCATTTTGCTGGATGAAGTTCATTACATGATCGAAGAGTATAAAATTCACTTTCTTTTAACAGGAAGTAGTTTAAAAAAATTAAAATCCAAAAATAATAATCTGCTTGGGGGCCGTGCTCGAAAAGCCGAATTGTTTCCGTTAACATTTGACGAAATCCAAGATTTTAAGATTGAAACGTATTTGCGATACGGAGGTTTACCTTTCATACTGCGCAGTCAAGAGAAAGACGAAGATTTAAGTTCGTATGTTTTCAATTTTTTAAATGAGGAAATAAAACTCGAAGCAAGAATAAGAAAAATTGATTTTTTCCATCGATTCCTGCAGAGTGCCGCGGCATTTTCATCGGAAATTATTAATTATTCTAATATCGCAAGTGACATCGGGGTAAGTGAAATCACAATAAAATCTTACTATGAATTGCTCGAAGACTCGCTGGTAGGATTTCAGTTGTTCCCATGGAGAAAAGGCAGAACGCGTAAATCAATTGCAAGTTCGAAGTTTTATTTTTTCGATACCGGAGTATTGCATTCAATATTGAAATCTCCAAAAATATTGGACACGTCTTCAGATGTTTATGGCAGAACTTTTGAACAGTTTATTGCGCAGGAAATACGGGCCTATTTGTCTTACAGACGATTGGATTATGATTTCAATTTCTGGAGAAGTCTTGATAAGAAAGAAGTTGATTTTGTCGTTAATAATGAAATAGCCATCGAGGTCAAAACCGCGAAAAAGTTTAAAGCCGATCAATTGTCTGGCTTAAAACAGATCGGCGTTGAGGGAAATTTTAAGAAACGGATTTTAGTTACTTTTGATCCCACATCACGCACGGTCGATAATATCGACTGCGTAAGTTGGAAAGATTTTTTAATCCAGCTTTGGGATGATAAAATAATCGCATAACAAGGAATAATTATGTCTCCAAAAAATAAAAAGCCCAATCAAGTACCTGATCGTGTTTTAGTTTATTCCGATGACCCGAAAGACAAGGGCCTTATCGATGGCTCGTTAGCTAAAGCTTTTCAGCAGCAGAAACAAACCCAATTAGTTGACAGCAATCAATTCACGGCCGTTTTTAGAATTGAAAAAAACGGACGTGGCGGAAAAATCGTCACAGTTTTGGATAAACTTCCGAAGCACGAAACTTTTCTCAAAGAGCTGACCAAAGAATTTAAAATCAAATGCGGCGTGGGTGGAACTTACGAATTGAC
>JACMMZ010000253.1 GCA_014378775.1 Pseudobdellovibrionaceae bacterium | reverse complement strand
TAGAAATCTGGAATTAGAAAATTAACGATTACGCGAATTTAAGTCAACACATCATCTAAATTAAAGCTTAATTTGAGCGAAGGCTTGTTTGAGATCTGTTAACAAATCATCACAATCTTCGATCCCCACTGACAATCTGATTAAAGAATCATCAATGCCTAAAATCTTGCGTTGTTCTGGCGGAACCGAGGCGTGAGTCATGATCGCCGGGTGTTCGATCAATGATTCCACCCCACCTAATGATTCGGCTAATGCAAAAACTTGAACGCTTTCTAAGAATTTTTTGGCTGAATCAAATCCGCCTTTAATAAAAAATGTAATCATGCCGCCAAAACCCGTCATCTGCTCTTTGGCCAATTCATACTGCGGGTGAGATTTCAATCCCGGATAAACAACCTTATCCACTAATGGATGCTTTTCTAAAAACTCGGCGATTTTCATCCCATTTTCAGCGTGAGCTTTCATGCGGATCGGCAAAGTTTTTAAACTTCTTAATGCTAAAAAAGAATCAAACGGGCCTTGAATACCGCCCATTGAATTACTTAAGAAAGCTAATTTCTCCGCCATCTGTAAATTATTTGTTACCGCAACTCCGCCCACCATATCGCTGTGACCACCGATATATTTTGTGGCCGAGTGAACCACGATATCTGCACCTAATTCAATTGGTCTTTGGAAATACGGAGACATAAATGTGTTGTCGACTACCACAATAATATTTTTAGCTTTAGCAATTTGGGACAAAGTTTTGATATCGGCTAATTTAAGCGTGGGATTGGTCGGAGTTTCTAACCAAAGTAGTTTTGTATTTGGCTTAATCGATTTTTCTAAATTTTTAACATCGGTTAAATCGGTAAATGTAAAATCTAAACCCAGATGTCGAAGAACTTTATCGAATAATCGAAAAGTTCCGCCGTACATATCATCCATTGCTACCACGTGATCACCTTGTTTGAGCATGTGCATGATCGTCGTCGTCGCCGCACAACCGGAAGCAAAAGCAAAACCGTATTTGGCCGATTCAAGATTCGCGATACAATTTTCGTAAGCCTTGCGAGTTGGATTATGCGTACGGGAATACTCCCAACCTTTATGAACCCCCGGAGATTCTTGAACGTAAGTTGAAGTCAAATAAACCGGAGTCATGATCGCACCGGTGGTTGGATCTGGGTTTTGACCGGCGTGAATGGCGCGAGTAGCAAATTTCATTTTATCTTTAATTTCTGACATATCTATTTCCTTAGTAATTTTTCATTTCTTCTTCGGCCATAACTTCTATATTAAAGGCTGCTTTCATATTTTCTTCTGTTTCGAGTTTGTTTTCGACCATCCACTGATCATTAAAAACTTTACTGAGATAGCTTTTTCCAGAATCCGGCATAAATACAATAATTTTTGATGGTTTTGTAAGTGTGGCTGCGTATTTCATCGCTCCGACAAGGATTAAGGCACTTGAAGGTCCTACGCAAAGTCCTTCCTCAGTGGCTAATTTTCGAGTGAACGAAAAGGCTTCTTGGTCATTCACTTTAACGAAATCATCAAAAAGTCCTAATTTACAATTATCTGGAAGCATGTCTTCTCCAACACCTTCAACTTTATAGGATCCCGGTGGATCGACCACTTTTCCATGATAATAAAGATCATAAAGAATGCTACCCACCGGATCGGTGCAAATAATTTTAATATCTTTATTTTTTTCTTTTAAAAATTTGGAGACTCCAGACAAAGTTCCGCCCGTTCCTACTCCGGCAGCCACCACGTCGATTTCGCCGTTGGTTTGGTTCCAAAGTTCAGGCCCGGTCATATTGTAATGAAGCTCCATATTATCAAGATTGTGATATTGATTCGAATAAAAACAGTTGTTAGTTTTTTCTCGGATCGACGCTGCAATCCTTTTAGCGACGGAGTAATGACTTCTGGGATCTTCCGGTTCCACACCAATAGGGGTGATAATCACGCGCGCTCCGTAAGCTCGCAGCAGGGCTCTTTTTTCACCGCTCATTTTAGCCGGTAAAACGAAAATACATTTGTACCCTTTGACCGCAGCCACTAATGCTAAGCCTAATCCGGTATTTCCCGCGGTCGCTTCGACAATCGTTCCGCCCGGTTTTAATTCCCCACGTTTTTCTGCGGCTTCCACCATGGCTAAAGCGATCCGATCTTTGATGGATCCGCCCGGATTGAAATATTCCATTTTTGCGAAGAATTGATGATGGGATAAGTTTTGCGGTATAATTTTATTTAATTTGACCAACGGAGTTGATCCAATTGTATCTAAAATCGAATTTGAAATCGTAAGCTGACTCATTTAGACCTCTGAGTTCAATAATTTTGAATTTTTTTTAGTTTTTGTTCCCAGTTGAGAAACAGAACTGGAAATTATAAGGACTTTTGACATCAATTCCACGAGATCTGATTCGTACGCAACACCTGCATCGGAGCAAAGTGTTTTAAGCACTTTGCTGTCAGGATTTTGACTACTGAGCTCATTAATCAACCCGTATATATTGTCTAAATTATTTTGAACTTTGTTTTTTTGCATAACGTCCTATTCCTTGGATGATCACAGCTGTAAGAGTTTCAGCGCCGGTACCAATAACAACATTAAAATAGCTGGAAACAACAGACCAAGTAAAGGAATTTGCAAAATCAAAGGCAATAAGGAGATATGTTTTTCAATGTCGTCTTCACACGAGTTGATCATTTGCGCATCTAATTCGATGAGATAATCATAAATTGGTGTTCCGGCTAGACCTTTTTGAATTAATTGAATAAGAACCCGCTGATGCATACTCCAGCTGAAATGCGGTGGTTGATGCTGAAGTCGATAATGATTCCACCAGTTTTGAAATTGAAGTGCGAATTTGCACTTAAGATCGCGCTCAAGGAATCTTTTGAGACCCATATGTAATGATTGGTTCCGTTCAATTGCACGCCGCAAATCCCACACCAGCACCAACGAAGATGGTATATTCATATTTTCCATTTAATTTTACTTCCTAATTTGAAAATTATAAGAATACCGATCAAAAAAAGCGTCAGAGACAATATAACGGCTGTCGGTGAGTTCAAAAGATTGAGTTGATAATAAGATAAAGCGAAAATGAGGGCGTAAACTAGACATGCGACGAGCGCTTGCGCCTTAATTTGTCGCGTGACATGCGATGTGCGCGCTAAAAATCGGTTTTGAACTTTCAAACCACGCTTAAACATCTCGAGTTGTTCGCTCACACGGGTTTCTGATTTGAAAATGGCGTTCAATTCCGAAAAATAAAACGCACTCCATCGGTATGAATTCATATAAATTTCGAAATCCGGCTTTAAAATGGACCGCAGCGGCTCAAAAATTATATTTTCAGCGCCGATCATGTGTGAAAAAGTCTCCGAAATCGCTTTTTGAGTAGAATATCCGACTCGTAATTGTAAAATCAGCCCATCGATGACGTTCAAATGTGATTTTAAAAACACTTTTTTCAATTTTATTTCATAAATAACCGAGAAAAAGATCAAGCTGAGCAGAATTAGTCCGATATAGACTGTAAGAATCGGAAAATGTTCTTTGAAATACATAAAAAAATACATCGGAGATGTCAAAATCACGAATAAGAAGCTGGTTTTTTTTCGATTCATGAAAAAAAACTTCTCAAGTCGACACATAATCCGATGAACGGAAAGAAATCCGAGGCTCGATAACAAAAAATACGTCATATGATCCTTTCAAACTACATAAAAGACCTCGCAATTATCGTGCGCGTAAAATATTAGTTGACGGGACAGATCAAATTAGGAACAATTTTATTAGGGAGACTGAAAAGTCGAAACAACAACAACAGTGTTAGTAGAAATATTAACATCGAAGAGGAGCAAACCATGGCTAAGAAAAAAGCAGCAAAAAAAGCAACGAAAAAAGCAGCTAAAAAAACAACTAAAAAAGCTACTAAAAAGAAAAAGAAGTAGTTTTTTTAGAAAAGCGATTTAGCGCTTTCGGAAAAGGGCCGGTAGAAATACCGGCTCTTTTTTTATGTCTGAAATGAAAGTTTTCCGGCTCCAAATAAAAAAGCGTAACTATATAATATAATTACGCTTTTCGTGGTGAAAAAAACTGTATTTAAAAAATTAATTAATAAAAATAAGTAATGCCGACAGATCCTGTGGGTACTAATTTAAAATCTGAAATATCTGCTAGTAACAACAACTCTCCGAATAAATTTATTCCGGATAAATTTCCTTCTAATTGATTATATTCTAAACCCGCGCCAGCCGCTAAAAAATTCACGTAAAATCGGTTATCGCGAATCTCGTCATCTGACAAAACTTGACGTAAAACATCTGAACTTCGAGCTGCTCCATCCGAGGAATTTGAAGTGTCTGACCATCGAGTCAGCCCGACTTTTGTGTAGGGCGACATATAATAACCCTCAAAGTTTTTCTTATAACCGAAATTAAAAGTATTGTACCCTTTCCCTGAACCAAATCCGACAAAGATAGTGTCTTCCGGCATAATATTAAATTCAACATTCAACCCAATCATCCCCGTCATGCCTCCGGCCGCCAGTCCCGCGCCAACTTTCTTCACCGACTTCATATCGAAGTTATCATTATAAAGCTCAACACCTTCACGATCGAATTTTTGGTTTTTAGAGAAGATGGAAGTTGTTCCTGTGGATGTGTCTGCTTGTACGTTTTGAGTTACCAACGCCAGACTAACGATAAATGCTGCAAAAATTGTTTGTTTCATGAAACCTCCGATGACGATCATTAATGTTCTATCTGCCACTATCATAATAATGCTTTGATTAAACGCAATGAAATTTTCCGCTAATCGCAGCATTTCTTATCTCCACTTGAGATTTTATCCGTTTCCCTCTAAAACAATGACTTACATATTAAACTTTAAGGAGATTTCATGGCTCATACACGTAAAAAAATCGCGGTCATTGGTGCGGGTTTTGTTGGTTCAACGACGGCTCACTGGGCCGCTCAAAAAGAACTCGGAGACATTGTCCTGCTTGATATCAACGAAGGTTCAGCCATTGGTAAATCTCTTGATCTAGCTCAAGCTGCTTCCATTGAAATGTTCGATACCAAAATTAAAGGGACTTCGAACTATGCCGATATTAAAGATGCCGATGTGGTTATCGTTACCGCAGGTATGCCTCGTAAACCAGGAATGAGCCGTGATGAACTTATCGGAATCAACGCAAAAATCGTCAAAGATGTTTGTGCCGGCATTAAACAGAATGCGCCAAATTCAATCGTGATCGTGGTGTGTAACCCGATGGACGTGATGGCACTTTACGCGAAACAACAATTAGGCTTTCCACGTGAACGCGTACTTGGAATGGGTGGATGTTTAGACTCAGCTCGTTTCCGTACTTTCATCGCTGAAGAATTAAATGTTTCTTACAAAGATGTAACAGGTGTTGTTGTTGGTAACCATGGTGATGCCATGGTTCCTTTAGTTCGAACAGCCTCGGTTGGATCTGTTCCTTTAATGGATTTATTACCAGCAGATAAAATTGCAGCGATTGTCCAAAGAACAAAAACGGCCGGAGCTGAAATCGGTGGACATTTGAAAACCGGTTCAGCTTATTATGCTCCAGCACGTGGCGCGGTTGAAATGGCCGAAGCCATTTTAAAAGATCAAAAACGTGTTTTACCGGTCGCCGTGGAACTTAAAGGTGAATTCGGAGTTAACGACGGCATGATGGTCGGAGTTATGTGTATCATTGGTGGAAAAGGTTTAGAAAAAATCATCGACTACAAATTTAACGCCGACGAAAAAGCTGAATTCGAAAAATCAGTCACTGCCGTTCGCGCATTATGTGAAGGTTTGAAAACGGTTCAGTAGTATGCTGACCAAAGGAAAATAATAATGAATATACATGAATACCAAGCCAAAGAAGTTTTAAGAAAATTTGGAGTGGCCACGCTTAAAGGCCAAATTGCTCACACGCCTGAAGAGGCCGTCACGGCTGCTAAAGCTGTCGGGGGAAATCTATGGGTGGTTAAAGCTCAGATTCACGCCGGAGGCCGCGGCAAAGGTGGCGGAGTAAAATTAGCTAAAACTTTGGATGAAGTAAAAGAAATCACGTCAAAAATGATCGGTATGACTTTAGTGACTCACCAAACGGGCCCTGAAGGAAAAAAAGTTCAAAAAGTTTTCATCGAAGCCGGCTGTAACATCGCAAAAGAATACTACGTGGCTTGTTTAATTGATCGCGTAACCGGACGTGTGGCCATGATGGCTTCCGCTGAAGGTGGAGTCGATATCGAAGAAGTTGCCGAACACCGACCGGAAGCCATTTTCAAAGTTGATATCGATCCGACAATAGGTTTAGGCGCATGGCAAGCTCGCGAATTAGCGTTTGCTATTGGTATGTCTCCTGAAGTCGTGAACAAAGCGACAAAATTCTTCATGGGACTTTACACCGCATTCATCGATAAAGATTGCTCGATCGCTGAAATCAATCCTTTAGTTGTAACCAAAGAAAATGATGTGATTTGTTTAGATGCAAAAATGAATTTCGATTCAAACGCATTATTTCGTCATCCGGATATCATGGAACTACGCGATCTCAACGAAGAAGATCCTGCGGAAATTGAAGCCTCTAAGTTTGATTTAGCTTTCATTAAACTTGATGGAAACATCGGCTGTTTAGTGAACGGTGCGGGTTTAGCCATGGCCACTTTAGATATTATTAAATTATTTGGTGAATCGCCGGCGAATTTCTTAGACGTTGGCGGTGGTGCGAATAAAGAAAAAGTCACGAATGCGTTTAAAATTATCCTTAAAGATCCAAATGTTAAAGGAATTTTGGTTAATATTTTCGGCGGCATCATGAAGTGTGACGTCATCGCTGAAGGCGTGATCGCTGCTTCAAAAGAAGTCGGTCTTAAAGTTCCTTTAGTGGTTCGATTAGAGGGAACTAACGTTGAACTCGGTAAGAAAATATTAGCTGATAGCGGATTAAATATTATTCCAGCCAGCGACTTAACCGATGCCGCCAAAAAAATCACTGCGGCCATAAAGAAATAAGGTTTTAATATGTCAATTATCGTAGATAAAAATACCAAAGTAATCTGCCAAGGAATCACCGGAGCTCAGGGTTCTTTCCACACTGAACAATGTCTAGCTTACGGAACAAAATTCGTTGGCGGCGTGACTCCAGGAAAAGGTGGAATAAAACATCTCGGTTTACCCGTTTTTAACACGGTTAAAGAAGCCCGAGATAAAACAGGTTGTACCGCAACGATGGTTTTCGTACCACCGGCTTTCGCGGCTGATTCAATCATGGAAGCCGTTGATGCCGGTTTAGAATTAATTGTTTGTATCACTGAAGGCATCCCTGTTTTAGATATGGTAAAAGTAAAACAATACATGGTCGGCAAAAAATCTCGGCTTGTCGGACCTAATTGTCCAGGGGTTATTACTCCGGATGAATGTAAAATCGGTATTATGCCGGGTCACATTCACAAAAAAGGTCGCATCGGCGTTTTATCTCGTTCGGGTACACTAACTTACGAAGCTGTCGGACAATTAACTGCACTGGGTTTAGGTCAGTCTTCTTGTGTGGGAATTGGCGGAGACCCGGTCAACGGAACGAACTTCATCGACGTCTTAAAAATGTTTAATGCCGATCCGGACACAGACGGTGTAATCATGATCGGTGAAATTGGTGGTTCGGCGGAAGAAGAAGCAGCTGAATACATCAAAAAAGAATTCAAAAAACCCGTTGCGGTATTTATCGCCGGGGCTGCGGCTCCAGAGGGAAAACGTATGGGTCATGCCGGCGCTATTATTAGCGGTGGTAAGGGAACGGCGGAGGCAAAATTTGCAGCATTGGAAGCTGCAGGTTGCAAAATCGCGCGTAATCCGGCAGATATGGGCACAACATTGAAATCCATGTTGAAATAGAATTTAAATAAATTTAATTAACAACCAATATAACAGGAGAAAATCATGGCTAACGAAAGAACATTTTCAATCATTAAACCAAACGCAGTTAAAAAGAATGTTATCGGCGATATCATCACTACTTTTGAAACAAAAGGGCTCAAAATCGCCGCGGCAAAACTAGGTATGATGTCGAAAGAAAAAACTGAATTATTCTACGCTGAACACAAAGAGCGTCCTTTTTTCGGCGAATTAGTTACTTTTATGACTTCGGGACCCGTTCTTATGATGTGTTTAACTGGTGAAAATGCCGTGTTAAAAAATCGCGAAATCATGGGTGCTACTGATCCTAAAAAAGCTGATGCGGGAACCATTCGTGCTAAGCACGGTGATTCTATGGGTGAAAATGCTGTTCACGGTTCTGATTCAGTTACGTCCGCTGAGCGCGAATTAGCGATCTTTTTTGACCGTCACGAACTTGTTAATTTTTAATTAGTGGGTTTTAGAAAACTAACACCTCCAGCAGATATTCGGGATAAAAGGGGCTCTCAACTAGAGTCCCTTTTATATTCTGAACACATCGTAACCATTGAAAAAATGTCAATTGGTGGTGATGGCGTAGCTCGCATCCCCGTTTTAGACCGAACCGTGGTTGTTTTCATCCCTAAATCTGCCCCGCAAGATGAATTGAAAATAAAAATTTCAAAAGTAGAAAAATCTTTTTTGTTTGGTGAAATCGTTCAAATTATAAAGCCATCTTCTCATCGCCGCGAGCCCCCTTGTCCGGTGGCCTTTGAATGTGGTGGATGTTCTTGGCAACAGTTTAGTGAATCAGAACAAATCCGTCAGAAAGAACTTCTGCTTAAAGAATTATTTCAGAAATTTTTACCTCAGGTTCAATATGATTTAGCTCCGACCGTTGTTTCGAATCAAGTTTTTGAATACCGAAATCGAATTCAAGTTAAACATCTGCACACTGACTTAGGTTATTTTAAATCAAATTCTCACGAAATAGTCCCCATTACTGACTGTCCCATCGCAGAGGCGCCTATTCGCGCCAAGATTGCTGAACTTTCCCGTACTTTAAAACCTACGGCTGATTTAAAAAAATATGAAATTAAGATCAATCAAGATGGCCAGGTCGAGCATTATGACATTGGATCTTTCGGGGAAGGCTTAGCTTTTTCTCAGGTCAATAATTACGTGAATCAGTTACTGGTCGAGCAAACTTTAAAACAGATCCAAGTTCTTTTACCTTTAGATTTCTCGGGATTATTGACGGAATTGTATGCCGGAGCCGGTAATTTCACCTTTGCTTTAGCGGAAATATTCAAAAAAATGCGGATCGAAGCCGTCGAATTGAATCACCGCTTAACTCATGCCGCTTCAGAAATTGTGAAAGCAAAAAAACTTATAAAACAAGTTACGTTTTTTACGACAAAAGTGGAAACGTTCGCCTTCCATCATCCTTTATCCAGTGAAATTATTTTGCTCGATCCTCCGCGCAGTGGCTGTTTACCCGAAGTCATTACTCGTATAGCGGAGAAAAATCCTGAACATATCGCCTATATTAGTTGTCATCCGACCATGCTCGGGCGTGATGTGGCCTTGCTGATGAAAATATCTCCGCAATATCAAATTAAACATCTTCAAATATTTGATATGTTTCCACAGACAGATCATTTTGAAACTCTTTGCATTTTATCTCGCAAATTGTAAGCAAAACATGCATTTCATTCGTTGACTCAAATCTGTCGGGTGCTAGCATAAGTTATGCTCGTTAAAATCATGAGAAGACTTCTTCTTTCATTTTTATTTTTGGCCAGTTTGTCACTGCTGCAAGCCTGCGCAAGTACTCATGAAAATAATAAACAAAGATCCGCTGAACTTAAAATGGAAATTGGTGTTTCCCACCTCCAAAGAAATAATCTACCTTTAGCCTTAAAAGAACTTCTCGGCGCACTTGAATTGGATCCAAAAAATCCCTACGTTCAAAATAATTTAGGTATCGTTTACTTCCTTCGTGAAAAATATGATCTTTCCGTTAAATATTTTACGGAAGCGGTTAACCTAAGCCCCGCCTTTACCGAAGCTAAAAATAATTTAGCGCGCGTGTACATCGAACAAAAACAATATAGCAAAGCCACTCGTCTGCTTGATGAAGTCCTAGCGGATTTAACTTACACCAATGCTCACAGTGCTTATTTTAATTATGCACTTCTTTATTTTAATCAAAATAAATTCAACCAAGCAAAGATATATCTGTCTAAAATTTTGAACGAAAATCGCGAAGATTGTTACACTCAAGTTTACTACGCACGCTCGTTGATGGAAACTAACTTCACGAAGCTTGCGGCGGAACAGCTCGATAAAGCCACTCAGTTTTGTGTGCGTGAACAGGTCGACGATGCACATTTTTACGGAGCCATTGCCTATTACCGAATTGGTAATAAGCAAAAAGCTCTGGCGCGTTTTGAAGAACTCGTTAAAATATTCCCTGAAGGTAAGCACCGTGCGAAAGCGTCAGAAATGATCCAATTAATTCAGAAGGAAAAGAAATAATGAAAATAACCGGTGAACTTTTAAAATCTGAAAGAATTAAACTTAAGCTTTCTCAGCAAGACATCTCATTCGCTTTAAAATTAAGTTCGCGCACGATCAATGCCATTGAAGAAGGGGATCTTGAAAGCCTGCCGGCTAAAACATTTGTTCGCGGTTTTGTTAAATCATACGCGGAAATGCTCAAGCTAGACCCCGCGATGGTTCTTTCTCAATTTCAAGAGGAAGTGGGAACAACTCGACCGATGACCAAAGTAGTTGCCGTGCCGAGCGAAAATGCGAAAGCGAAAACTTATGACCTTCAAGAAAATAGTTCCAAGCAAAATATGGCTTCGGTAACCCCGAGTTTAAAAACGAACTTAAATAAAAATACTCTCAAGCTGGTCGCTTTGATTACATTTGCGGTCATCGTTATCGGTGGTATAAATCAAGTCATCAACAAATATCAAAAAGAAGTGTCTACCACCCCTGAGACCCCAAAATTAACTGTGGAAACGCTAACTCAAGAAGCGCAAGCTACGCAAGAACTTACCCTCGATGCAAAATCGAAGGAATCAATTATTGCGTCACCTGCTCCGGTCAATTCTTTTACGGCACCCGTTAATTCGGTGACAACTCCTCCGGTTGAAATGTTACCCGTCGTCGCACCTGCCATGGCGCCGGCCAAAACACCGGACGTCGTGGAATCGACAAAATCGATTGAACTGGTGATTGAAGCTAATAAAGATACCGTGATTTCGTATTCGGTAGGTAAAGACGATAATTACAAAACTTTGGAGTTAAAAAAGAATACGTTTCAAATTATTAAATCTAAAAACGGACTTCACATTAAAGCTGATGAAGGTAATTCGATTTCGATTACCGTTAACGGCATAAATAAAGGGTTAGCTTCATCGGATGCAAAACCGGTTAAACTTTCTTACTGAAAACTCTTTAGCTTTCAGAGTTTTTTTATTCTCGCTCGTTGCTAAATTTCTTTTGGCTTTTTTTCTTCCTGTGGTCGGCGATGAATCCTATTATTTTGTCTGGGGCCAAAATTTGCAACTGAGCTATTTTGACCATCCGCCAGCTGTGGCTTGGTTGACCTGGATTTCGAATCAAATTTATCAAATTTTACCGCTCTCATGGAGTGGACTCAGTATTCGGATACCGTTCATAGCCTTAAGTTCTTTGACCTATCTTGTTTGGCTGAAAGCCTATTTACTGGAAAACCACAACGACGACAATATTCATTATTTTACAATTCTTTATTTTTTAAATCCTCTTCTTGGTGTGGGCGGAATTTTTGCTACACCTGATGTACCCTTAATTTTCTTCTGGTCGATGGCCTACTACGCAATCTTGAAAATCAGATCCTCCCAATCAATCAGATGGTATTCGATACTCGGAATTAGTCTTGGATTGGGATTTTGCTCAAAGTATCATATCGTTATTTTACCAATTTCCATCGTAGCTTCCCTGTTTTTTTTAAGAGATTTAAAAAGTATCCAATTAAGAAAGTTGATTTATACTATTGTTTTCGGATTCTTATTCTCCTTACCGGTTTTGATTTGGAATTATCAAAACGACTGGTCCTCTTTTCTGTTCCAGCTCAATCATGGTCTTAACGCCCAAAAAAATTATGATATTGTGTGGACGCTATCTTATTTACTCGGGCAAATTTTGTTGTTCAATCCGATTGTACTCTACTACGTGATCAAAAATATAAAAAAATCCCTTACCAGAAACGTGGCGCTTTCGCAGTGGTTCTTTTTTATCTTTAGTTCATTTAAGGCTTTGGTCGAAGCCAATTGGCCTGTCACCTCGCATGCTCAGGCTTTAGTGAGTCTAAAAGCTGATTTTAAACAATTCTTTAAAATAAGTTTAATTTACTGGTGTGTTATTTGGCTGGCTTTCTTGGGTTACGGCCTTTCCTCATCCGGGGAGAAAAAGTTCACACGTTTTCCTCAGAGCCACGCGGCCCAAGAAATTTATGACTTAACTAGAGATTTTCGTCCACTTTTTGGACCAACTTATCAAATGGCGTCTTTGATGCATGTTATTTCGAATGAACCTATTTTTAAATTAGCCGATTTATCACGGCATGATTTTTATGATTCACTTAAAGCTTCGAAGCCATCGATTAATATTAAAAAATTCTACGTCTTAAAATATGTCGAGACTGATTGGCCCGGCTGGACGGGGAGTTACCGACGAGTTAAAGCTATGTCTATTGAAAAATATGACCTTGAACTTTACGAGTTGGCCTATGAATAGATTTTTTATTTCCATCAGTGCCCTTTTTATTGCCTATATTACATTCGGACTTTATCTTTCTCAGTATAAATTTGATTTACTCGGTAAAGAAATTAAAAGCACAAACATATTTTATAATTACAAGCTTCATCAAAATATTTATTCGCACATTTCGATCGGATCGGGCACTTATACTTCCATTTCAGAAGAATCTAAGCGAGCCCAGTC
>JACMMZ010000252.1 GCA_014378775.1 Pseudobdellovibrionaceae bacterium | reverse complement strand
TTCCGTGTAACTTGCAATAATAACCACAATTTTTTTACCCTTGTTTTCGGGCTTTGCCGCAAGCCTTAACCCCACAAGTATGGCGGCTCCGGAAGAAATCCCTACGGGAATGCCTTCTGTCTTAATTACTTCACGCGCCATTTGAATCGATTCTTCGCTGGAAACTTGTTCAACGTGATCGATGATCGATCGGTCTAATATGGTTGGAATAAATCCTGCGCCTAAACCTTGTATTTTATGAGGGCCCGGCTTTCCTCCGCTTAAAACGGCAGATTCTGTGGGTTCAACGGCAATCATTTGCACGCTGGGTTTTCGTTTTTTTAAAACTTGTCCAACGCCCGTAATTGTTCCGGCCGTACCGACGCCGCTGACGACCATGTCCACTTGGCCATCGGTGTCGTTCCAAATTTCTTCGGCGGTCGTAAGTCTATGAATGGCAGGATTGGCAGGATTCATAAATTGCGAAGGGTAGAATGTATTTTTATCTTCAGCGGTTATTTGCAACGCCTTAGCGATAGCGCCTTTCATTCCTTTAGGGCCTGGAGTTAAAATCACTTCAGCTCCTAGAAGAAGTAATAAAGTTCGACGTTCTTGCGACATCGTCTCTGGCATGACGACTTTCATTTTGTAGCCTTTAGCCGCGGCCACAAAAGCTAGCGCGATTCCCGTATTGCCGGAAGTAGGTTCAACAATTTCCATTCCAGGTTTCAGGCTGCCATCTTTTTCTGCGGCTTCGATAATGCTAAGTCCGATGCGATCTTTAACCGACCCCAGTGGATTAAAAAATTCTAATTTTAATAGCAATTCGCCGGGTAAATCTTTCGACAGCCTTTGCATTTTCACTAGTGGAGTATTGCCTATGGTTTTTGTTATATCAGAATAAACTTTCATCTTTAATCTCCTAAGAAGAATTACGAGCAGCTAAGGCCTATCGTTCAGTAAAACAATTTTCCATTTTCTAGCATGACATGAAGCCTAAGATTCAGTAAATGAATAGTTATGAAAATTTCCGTCTTCGGTACAGGTTATGTAGGATTAGTTTCAGGTCTAGGATTTGCCGAAATGGGTCACCAAGTTTTATGTTACGATGTCGATTCGAAAAAAATCAGTCAATTGATACAACGAACGCTGCCAATATATGAAGCAGACGCTGAAAGACTTTTACTCAAGCATACGGGCCGTAAAATCCAGTTCACTGATCACTTCGAAACGGCCGTAAATTTTTCAGATGTGATTTTTCTATGTGTTAATTTGCATCAACATAAGAAAGGTCATACTGAAACTCAGAAATTAATTTCTTTGATTGAACAAATTAAAAATAAGATCGAACAAAACAAAGTTATAGTTTTAAAATCAACAGCACCTGTCGGCACGCATCTAGCGCTTGAAAGGCGCTTCAAAAAAAATAAAAGTAAACCGACTATTGAATTTATCACCAACCCGGAATTTTTAAGCGAGGGTGAAGCGGTTCAAAATTTCTTAAAGCCAGATCGCATCATTATTGGCGGCGCGTCTGCATCTGCCATAAAAAAATTAAAAAAGATTTATCAGCCTTGGATCAAAAAAAATATTCCTTTGATCCAGATGGATGCAAATTCAGCTGAAATGACAAAGCACGCGGCTAACTGTATGTTAGCAACTCGGGTGTCGTTTATAAATGAAATATCAAGACTGTGCGAGAAATCAAAATGCGATATTTCTTTAGTGAAAGCCGGGTTATCTTTAGATCCGCGTATTGGGTCTATGTTTTTAAATCCAGGCCCTGGTTACGGCGGAAGCTGCCTTCCAAAAGATATTTCATCTGTGATCCATCTAGGCGAAAGTTTAGATGAAAACATGCACTTACTTAAAGCCGTAAGAAATACAAATGACAAACAAATCTCACACACGATTTCAAAGATTGAAGCCATTATTAAAAAAAATAAAATTCGGCAAATTACCATTTGGGGAGCCAGCTATAAGGCTGGCACGGATGACCTTCGGTGCTCGGTCGCATTTGAAATTATTGGGGCTCTTGCGATTCATAAAATAAAAATTCATTTGCATGATCCAGCGGCGCTAAGTAATTTAGAAAAATTGGACCTGCCACCAAATATTGAACTTTTT
>JACMMZ010000251.1 GCA_014378775.1 Pseudobdellovibrionaceae bacterium | reverse complement strand
CCGGCATCAAGCTTTGGAATTTTAAATTTACTTTTGATGGTGTCGACGTCGACTTTGATTTGATTCTCGAGTGCTTTATAATCAGCTTGGATATTGTTCACATCCATGGTTAATTTTGTTTTTGTGTCATTCACAATTTGAACTTTGGTTTCCACATCTTTTTTCAATTGATTAAATTCATTCACCGAAGCATTAAGTTCATCCACGGATTTAAAATCTTTAAATTTAATTTTTCCCGCACGGTCCTTAATCTGGTTCACATCGTTTTGATTCGGCAAAGTTTTGATGCTTTGATCCCAGTCCGCTCTTTTTTTCTCCCATTTGGTATTCATATCAGCCGCCATTTTTTTGGAAGCCATTTGGCCTTCAAAATTTTTCAGCTGTGAATTCACATCCCCATTTTTTAAAAAAACCGCGATATCCCCTAAAAGATTAGCCTTGTTATCGCCTTCTAGTTTATTTAAAGCATTTTTTTGTAGCTGCTCGGTAAAACTGGGTTTGCTTGCATCAATTGGTTCAGGCGGGGCTACTTTACCTGGGGTTTTTCTTTTTGACGAAAATTGAATGCCCTCAGCGTTCATGGTGTCGACTACAAATTTTAATCTTAAAAGAGCATCTAGATTTAAATTAAATTTCACACCACTTAATTCAATCGAATTGAACTGCGGCTTTTCTTTATCGGTCAGTTCAATTTTACTCAGTTCAACTGTTCCACTGGTGAAAGAACTTTTGAATTCAGCCACGTTTAATTCAGCGCCTAAGGCTTTATATCCGCCCCATTCGATGAGGGATTTCATGTGTCCGTCAAAGAAGAAATGAAAGTAAATAAAGTTGAATAAAAGAAAAATAAGTAATGGGATAATGGCATTCCAACGAATAATTCCGGGCTTTTTTTGTATATTAGTTTTAATTTCGTTCATATCATTTAACCTTGCCGACCGTACAGATCGTCGTATTTGGCGTAGTAATCGTAAAACTTGGTCGCTTTAATGGCTTTCCATATTTTCGTTTTCTCGAAGTTGACAACGACGTAAGTTCTGTATTTGGTGATCAGTAATTTAAACAGGAAAAATAAAAAGGGCGCTAAAACTAAAGCCACTAAAAAACTTCCCATGACGATGGAGTTATTAAACCGGGTGTAAGGGATCACAGGCATATTATAAAGCGAAGTCCAAAGCGGGCGGGCGCTTGGGCTTTCCAGGGCCCATCGTCCTAAAGAATCGGCCAGCGGGTCGATCATAAAGGCCACCAGTTTAAAGAAAAAAGCTGATAAAAAAGCGGCTCCAAATTGAACGCGAAAAATCAATAGAATCAAAAAAATGAGAAAAGTTTGAATCGAGAAAAAAGGCGAGAAGCCTAAAAATGCTCCTAGAGTCAAACCCCAAGTGATTTGATAAAGGCCAGTCTCAGAGTGCAGCATTTTAATCAGATTAATAATTTGTTTTATAAGTAACGTCATAGTCCCAAATCCCCCAGATAAATGTATCTTAGAGTGACAATTATTTCGGACGCAACAGATTACGAGGCGATTTAATAAAATAATACCCACCGGGTAAGCTTAAGACAATCGAGATCAGCTGCAGAAGGCTTATACCCACGATAGCCGCTTCGGCCACCGGATCGCCAAACGATTTAAAGATAAAATAAAAGGCGGCTTGTCCCAGTCCAATTCCGCCCGGGGTAATGGGAATAGCCATCGCCATGAAAGCAAAACAAGCCAGCGGGAAGAAAAGCACGTAAGGCGGTGGCACATCCACCAAAGATTTGACCACAATATATAAAAATAAGATGGAAAGAAACTGAACGATCAGGCTGATCAACACAAAATATTTAAATTTTCCGGTCGCAAGTAACTGATCCAGATAATTAAAAAAATTCAAAAAGCTTTCGCGTAAATTGACCACGGTACTTTTCTTGAAGTTTCGAGTGGCGTGACTAAAGCCCGCCCGAATTTTTCGTCGAAGCAGTAGACAAATTCCGGAAAAAGCAAAAAGCCCGGCGGAGGTCAGCAGATATTTCTGATGATTTTCGTTCAGATTTGGCATTTCGATCGATAAAAAAATAAATGAAAAAAGAATCATACTGTAAAGCCCTACCACTCGGTCTATCAGGGTCAAGGCGAGGGTATTTTTTTTAGGCTGGTCGATAGCTGACGACAGTTCAATGGCTTTGATCACATCTCCGCCGACGCCTCCGGGTACGAAGGTATTAAAAAATTGTCCGATGAGATGAAGTTTTAAACTTAATGCAAAAGAGATTTTTTCAATGAGGGAAGTGACCAATTTCCACCGGACCGCGAACATGATAAATTGAAGACTGAAAATGATCACGCCTGCGATCATGATGGTGGGGTTATTTAAAGCGGACTGAATTTTTTCAAGTTGTAAAAACCCACTGCGGTAGAGCAGGAACAACATCAAAGTTGCCAGAGCAATACGAAAGTAAGTTTTCAGATGCTTCATTAAGAATTGTGAGTCTCAAAAATCTTTTTCAAGTTCTTTAAAACGGCTTCAAGATTTTTCAAAGGTAAAGATGTCGGTCCATCACACAATGCTTTTTCCGGATTGGGGTGAGTTTCTAAAAATATTCCGTCGACCCCAACCGCCATGGCGGCCCGGCCTAGTGGCCAAACCATTTCGCCACGACCACCGCTGGATTCACCGGTCGCTCCGGGTAATTGAGTCGAATGAGTGCAATCCATAATCACCGGAAAGCCTAAGTTTCTCATTTCAATTAAACCTGTCATGTCATTAACTAAGCGGTTGTAACCAAAAGTGGTCCCGCGTTCGCACAACAACAGTTTATCATTTCCGGACTGAACGGCTTTTTGCGCGATGGCTTTCATATCCCACGGGGCTAAGAATTGGCCTTTTTTAATATGGATCACACGGCCCGTTTTGGCAGTCTCAACCATCAAGTCAGTTTGACGAGATAAAAATGCCGGGATTTGTAAAACTTCGGCATACACGGCGGTTTCTTTGACTTGAATGGTTTCATGAACATCGGTCAGAAAATTACAGCCGACCGACACTTTAATTTTTTCTAAAGATTTCAAAGCCTCTTTCATGCCGGGTCCGCGAAAGCTTTTCAAGCTTTGGCGATTCGCTTTATCAAAAGAACATTTTAAAACCCAAGGGATGCCTAAGGCGGTCGTGACGCGCTTAATTTCCTGAGCGGTTTCAATCACCATGGCTTCGTCTTCGATAATATCGGGGCCTGCAAACAGCGTAAAAGTTTTAGCATCACCCCAAGTAATATTTCCAAATTTAGATTCGAGGGTCACGGTTTTTGGAAGCGGTTTAAATTCAGTTATCATCGAGGGTGTCCTTATTTGTTATTTTCAAAAGAAAATTGGACCGAAGTCTTAGTCGCTTCGATAATTTTTGCGGCGGTCGCTTCATCCATGTCTGGAAACATCGGAAGACTAACGACGTGGCTTCCGGCCCAGCGTGCATTCGGGACTTCAAAACGGTGCGGTGTATTTTTTTGGTACCACGGTTGATCCGGCATACTGAGTGGGTAGTGAACGGTTGTTGGAATCCCGAGTTCTTGCATTTTCTTTTGAAAGATATCGCGGTTCGTGACCGTCAACGTGTACTGCGCCCATACACTTCTGTTTCCTGGTTTTATTAACGGCGTTGAAAATTCTGGATCAAACTTCTCGAGGCCGATAAAATTTTCGGTGTAGTTTGAAGCAATACGGTTTCGGGCTTCCACTTCCCAATCATAGCGCTCCATCTTAGCTAATAAAATCGCGCACTGAATTGTATCCAGCCGCGCATTAATTCCTAATCGCGTGTGGTAGTAGCGCTTTTCTGATCCGTGTTCGCGTGTTTCCTTCATGGCTAAATGAAGGTTGTCATCGTTGGTGAAAACGGCTCCGCCTTCGCCGTAGCAACCTAAAGGTTTAGCTGGGTAAAATGAAGTTCCGGCGGCCGTGGTGCAAGCACCGGATTTTTTATCTTTGTATCCAGCTCCGTAAGATTGCGCCGTGTCTTCGATCACAAAAAGATTGTGCTTTTTGGCGATGGCATTGATTTCATCTAAATCGGCGGTTTGACCATACAAAGAAACAGGCATGATCGCTTTTGTTTGCGGCGTGATGGCGGCTTCAATTTTTGCTGGGTCCATATTAAACGTTTTTTTATCGATATCCACATAGATCGGAATAGCGCCGGCCAGACAAATTGTTTCGGCCGTGGCAATAAAAGAAAAACCAGTGGTGATGACTTCATCCATGGCCAGGCGATCCCGACCGATCCCTAAGGCCATCAACGGCAGAAGAAGCGCATCCGTTCCGCTTCCGACCGCTAAGCAATTTTTGGTTCCGGTGTGTTCAGCTAAAAGTTTTTCGAGCTCAGCTACTTCGGGTCCGCTGATGTAAGCTCCGCTTTCAAGAACTTTTTGAATGCGCGAATCAATTGAATTTTTAAGGGCTTTGTATTGAGATTTTAAATCGATAAACGGTACGCTCATGGCGGTCTCCTTTTAAAAGCTTAGTATGACTTGTGAAGGGTCTTGATGTCACCTGAAAGTCGCGAGGCCGCATAGGCTGCGAGGCGCAAAAAGCACATATAGACTTTCGACATGCGTACTGTGTAAAAAAAGCTTCACGTCCCTGATTAAAACTGTAAGAATAGGACCTCGGAGGATTCGATGTCGTTTAAAAATTATAGAGTATTTATTTCAGTCATGGCCCTGCAAAGTTTAGTTTTTGCCTCTCCGAGCTCGAACATTCCCGAAAAACGCCTATTCATTTTAAATGAAAAAATCAAACCCTGCGACGATTTTCATGAATATGTGTGCGGAAATGTTGAAGCCAGTTTCAAATTACGAGAAGACCGCAGCTCGCACACTTTTTCATTTAGTGATTCCAGTGAGCGCTTGTTAGATAAGAAAAAAGATTTTTTTCTGAATATTGATGCAGAAAAAAAGCTTTCGAAACGATCGCTTCAAATGAAATCCTATTATAAAGCCTGTATGAATGAAAACGAATCCGCTCGCGAAGAGCTCGCTCTGGTTCAAAACTTAAAAGCCAATTTAGAAAAAGTACACACGATTCAAGATTATATCGATCTGAATAGAAAAAATATGGAAAATGATGAGTGGACTTTTTTGAGTTACGAAATTACACCAAATATTAACAAACCGCTGATTTACGATATTACTTTTGATGCCAATTTTATGTTTTTACCGGAGCACAGTTATTACGAAAATAAAGAACTGACCGAGGCTTACGCTGAGCTGATGGCGGATTTTTTTACCACTATTTATCCCGAGGCTTCAAAAGCTGAAATGCTCAAACGAGCTCAGGCCGTGGTTGAATTTGAAAAAAAATATAAAGAAATAGCCCCGCGTCCGGCGGAAATGAGAAAGCGCTGGACCGAAGCACCCTACGTTAATCGCCAGGATTATTTCAAGCGTACAAGCAGCATAGGCTTAGAAGACTTTTTTAATAAACATGTCCCGAAAACAACTTTGATTCGTGATTTTGTTCCGGAAAGTTTTATTTTTTCTCAGAAAGAGCTCAATTCGGCGAATCTGGCAGTTTTAAAAGATATGTATATTTTCCGAAGTGCGCGGGAATACATGGACGACGCGTATCCTGAATTATTTAAAAAGCGGCTGGAATTCAGTCATAAATATTTAGGTGGTCCCCCGGTTAGAGCCGATCGGCAAGAACGGTGTACATCGGCGGTCATGGGAGCTTTTGGAAAAGAGCTAGATCTCGAGTTGATCGATCGTGTTTTCAAAAATTTTCCCAAACAAAAAATGGTGGAGGTCACGACCAAGATTCGGGAATCTATTTTAGACGGAATTGGGAAAAACACCTGGTTATCACCGGAAAGCAAAAAAGGCGCTTTAGAAAAAATAAAAAAAGCGACTTTGCAGATTATCCAACCCAATAACGATAAGGAATGGGATTTTAAACCGATTCAGTCCCTCAGCGACACTCGCCCGTACGCCAACGGAACAAAATTAGCCTTAGCGGGACATAAGCGCACACTGGAAAAGCTGAAGAAAGGCGTAAACGTTCATGCCTGGGGCATGCCGCCGTTAACCGTGAACGCTTATTATGATCCGACTAAAAATAAATTCGTGATGCCGATCGGAATTTTACAATATCCATTTTTTGTTCCCGAAGGTGATATCATCGAAAACTTAGGTGCGGTGGGTGCTGTTGTCGGACACGAATTGGGACATTCCATTGATGACGAAGGTTCTAAATTTAATGCTCGTGGTGAATTAAAACAGTGGATGACCGATGCCGATGTGGAAAAATTTAAAGCTCGGGGAGTCAAAATGACGGAGCAATTTGATAAAATTGGTCACAACGGAAGTTTAACCTTAGGTGAAAACGTAGCCGATCTTGTGGGGTTGACGTTTGCGTACCATGCCGCCTTTCCAGATAATAAAGCATCGGTTGAAGATAAGAAAAAATTCTTTGTGGCTAACGCAAGGTTGTGGTGTGAAGTGATCCGCGAAAAAGCCAAAGAAATGCAAATCAAAACCGATCCCCACAGTATGGGTTATGCGCGAATCAACGAGCAAATGAAGCATCAACCGGGCTTTCAAGAAGCTTACAGTTGTAAAAAGGGTGATAAACTCTATTTAGAGGCGAAAGATCAAATTCAGATTTGGTAACTGTCCTTTAGCCCAGTTTCAAAACGGAACTAGAAAATTAAATGAATATTCCAGGCCGTCTGGTTTAGTCTGGTTTTATGAAAATACACAAAATCCTGCTCACGTCAGTTTTATTTTTTTCGATTTCATCTTTTGCACAAGCCCCCAAAAAAGAATGGACCTTTCTGATTTTTCTTAACGGTCATAATAATCTGAGTTCCTTTGGCGAAATGAATATCAAAGAAATGGAAAAAATTGGATCGACCAAAGATCTGAATATCATCGTCGAATGGGGATCCGCAAGTACCTCGATCACCAAGCGACTTTACATCGAAAAATCAAAAAATATCAATAAGGTGACAAGTAAACCCTTGAAGCAAATGAAAGATTACGACATGGGTAATTATGAAAATTTGCAAAGTTTTGTTCGCTGGGGTATTGAAAATTATCCGGCCAATCATTATTTTATAACGGTGTGGAATCATGGATCAGGTTGGAGAAGAACCGCTAACCCGCCGGCCACACGGAATATTTCTTTTGATGATAACACCGGAAATAAAATTACCACCGAGGAACTCGGTTTAGCTATGGCCGATGCCAAAGCGGCGTTAGGTCGTAACGTGGATATTTACGGAAGCGATGCTTGCTTAATGCAAATGGTGGAAGTCGCCGGAGAAATGAAAGACAGCGTGGATTATTTTGTTGGTTCCCAAGAAACGATCCCGGCCGAAGGCTGGCCGTATCTACCATTTTTAACAAAATGGTCCGCAGCACCGCGCATGACTCCACGAGAAGTTAGCATTTTATTAAGCAAAGAATATGTTGAAGGGTATACATCCAACGGCGTTTACGGGGCCAAGGATGGAATTACTTTCAGCGCGTGGGATTTATCAAAATTATCTGACGCTTACACGGCCATCAAAAAATTTGCAGCCTCTTTAAATACTTTGAAACCAGCCGACTGGACAAAAATTAAAAATGCCATTCCCAATGCGCTGTCTTTTTCTTACAGCGATTATGTTGATTTGGGTGACTTCACCAAGCAAATTCAAAATCTAAAACTCAAAACCATCAATGCCGGCATTTTAGCCGACGTTCAACAATCAATTCAAGATGCGGTTTTAACAACGGATAACGGACAAGGTTTTGAGAAGGCGACCGGCATGTCCATATGGCTACCGCAAGCTTCGAATGATAATCAGGCACGGTATGATAAATTAAAATTCAGCCGAGCAACCGGTTGGAACACGATCACGAAACAAGTCGTGAAGTAGTCATTTACTTCTCGAAATCTTTTTTAGTAAAAAGGCTGTGCAGTTTCAATTGATGCAGCCCTAATTTTTTTTCAGCCTCATCTCCGCCCCGATTGATAATACATAATACTGAATTCACCTGACCAGCTCCAGTGGCGCGCAGATCATTAGTGCTTAAAATCACTTGGCCTCCGGAAGTAATCACGTCTTCGATGATACACACATTTTTTCCTTGGACACGGGCGCCTTCAGCGAACTGACAAGTGCCGTAGTCTTTAGCCGCTTTACGGACAAAGCAAATCGGAAGTCCTGTCATTAAAGAAAGTGCCGTGGCAATCGGGATTCCACCCATTTCCAATCCCGCTAAAACTTCCGTTCCGGTGGGAATTAAATTTTTCATTTTCAAAGCGATTTGATGCAGAATTTCAGGTTGGGATTCTAAGCGGTATTTATCAAAATATTCATTTGAGCGAACACCACTTCGAAGCAAAAAATCTCCGGTTAAATGGCAGGCTTCAAAAACTTTTTCGGCTAATTCAGCGTGAGAGATTTCATGATTCATATCTATTCCTCAATCGGAGTTGGCTCATTTAATGCTTATCTTATTTGAGATACGAAAAACCTGCATTAAAATAAGAAAGCCGTTCAGTGGAAAAAGTAAAAAATCTGAAATTTGAATACAAAACTCCAAGTGTTTTCGTTGCTTTGATCATCTTAACCGGCTTATTTGTTTTGGTTGTTCTTGGAGTGCAGTTTGGCCCCGTAAGAACGTCGGCGCACCCAGAAGTCCGGTCTCCTACTGGCACTAGCGAATAATTAGCGGCGGCCCGATTTTTTGCGCTGCTGCCACTGATCCAGAGCATATTTTCGCATGTCTTCAATATTATCAAATTCATCCACTATTTCAACCCCAAGCAAAGTTTCTACGGTGTCCTCTAGCGTCACTAATCCTGTCACTACGCCGTAATCATCGGTGACGAGGGCTAAGTGATCTTTAGCTTTGACGAAGAAATCCAAGGCCTGTGAGACACTCATACGTTCGGATAACGACGAAATAGGGGCGATGAGGTCTTTAATTTTTTTGTGGTGCAGATCTTGGGAAAGCGCTTCTAAAATTTTATACCTATGAGTTAATCCGATAATATTATCTAAAGAATCCTCATAAACTGGAATACGCGAAAAGCGGATAGGCCGATATTTTTTTGAAACTTCGTTGACTGTCATGTCGCCGTCTAAAGCGGTGATGACGGATCGGGGAGTCATGATATCGGAAATAAAAATTTTATCCAGCATCATCAAATTTTTAATAATATCTGATTCTTTGGTTTTTAGTGTGCCTTCTTCCACTCCGATTTCAGCGCTTTTGATCATTTCATCACGAGTAATGTCAGGCTCTTCCGAAGGGGAAGAAAGCGCGCGCGAAATTAAATCCGAAAGTTTCACAATCGGGTAAAGCAAAACGACCATGACTTGAACGGCGTAGGCGCAGAAATGAGCCAGCGCTTTGGGATTATTTTGGCCAATGGTTTTAGGTAAAATTTCTGAGAAAACGAGAATCATGAAAGTCAAAAAGACCGAGAAAACCGTTAATAACGATTCCCCGAATTCTTTTTGAACCAGATAGGCAATCCAGGCCGAACCCAAAGTATGAGAAATGGTGTTGAGTGTTAGGATGGCTGAAATCGATCGGTGCATGTTATCGGTAACGGCTTTAAGAACTTTTCCTGATTTGTGGGGGCCGTCCGTTTCTACGGCAATGAAGGCTGAGGTTATCGTGAGTAAAACCGATTCGCACAAAGAGCAGAGAAACGATATAATAAGTATCAAAAAAATTGATACGGTAATTGTTAACATGACACTAAAAATATCATCGGGCCTAATTCAATGCACGCATAAAAAAAGCCCGAAGAATATGCAACTCTTCGGGCTTTCGAATTTTATTTTGATCTTGAGCTCAAATTATTTTTGTTCAGCTA
Organism: Pseudobdellovibrionaceae bacterium; assembly: GCA_014378775.1. GTDB lineage: Bacteria > Bdellovibrionota > Bdellovibrionia > Bdellovibrionales > Bdellovibrionaceae > Pseudobdellovibrio. The sequence continues at coordinate 2,130 of JACMMZ010000251.1, read as the reverse complement.
AACGTTTAGCTTGGTATTTTTTGGCTAAATCTTCTTGGATGTTCCTTGGCGCTGGAGAATACTTTGTAAACTCCATCGAGAATTCGCCTTTACCTTTGGTGGCCGAACGTAAATCAGTTGAGTAACCAAACATTTCTGTTAATGGAACTTCAGCTTCGATTGTTACGGTACCTTCGATGGTGGTCGAACCTAAAATAACTCCACGACGCTGATTGATCTGACCCGAAGCAGAACCCATGTATTCCTCAGGAACCGTAGTTTCTAATTTCATAATCGGCTCAAGAACCGTGGGCTTAGCTTTGAGGTAAACTTCACGCATTGCGGCCATACCAGCAATTTTAAACGACATGTAAGATGAATCCACATCATGGTATCCGCCATCCGCAAGATCTACTTCAACGCCGACGATCGGGAATCCTATCAATGGGCCCTTTGTACATTGTTCTTTGAAACCGTCTTCAACGCCGGCGATGAATTCCTTAGGAATACGACCACCGACAACTTTGTTGTTAAATTTGAAAACAGCGCCATCTTCTTGCGGAGGCAACGGGCGTAAAGCACCGATGACTTTCGCGTATTGACCGGAACCGCCGGTTTGTTTTTTGTGCGTGTAATCATACGCAGCTTCTTCGCCAATTGTTTCACGATATGCCACTTGCGGCTGACCGACAGTTACTTCACAAGCAAATTCACGTTTCATACGTTCAACGTAGATTTCTAAGTGAAGTTCTCCCATTCCTGAGATGATGGTTTCATTTGATTCTTCATCGCGGTGAACGCGGAAAGTAGGATCTTCTTTTCTAAATTTTTGTAAAGCTTTAGTGAAGTTGTTTGATCCTTCTTTAGACTTGGGAGCAATGGCTAAGCTAATAACTGAATCAGCGATGTGCATTGACTGCATCGACGCGTTGATTTTTTCGTCACAGAAAGTGTCACCAGAAGCGCAATCCACACCGAATACCGCTACGATATCACCAGCGTAAGAAGCATCGATATCTTCCATTTTCGCCGAATGCATACGTACCAAGCGAGGTACTTTTAAGGCTTTTTTATTGGTTTGATTGATAATGAAATCACCTTTTTTAACTTGGCCTTGGTAAACACGCATGTAAGTTAATTGTCCGAATTGAGTCTCTTGTAATTTAAACGCCAACATAACTAATGGAAGATTGTTATCCGTTTTTAACGCAAATTTTTCCTCGCCTTTATTTAAATCTAAAGCGTGTTCAATTTTCTCAGTCGGATTTGGCAAAAAGTAATTAACCGCATCTAACAAATGCTGAACGTTTTTGTTTTTGAAAGCCGATCCGCAAAATACCGGAACCAATTTTAAGCTGATAACGCCCGCGCGCATGGCGGCCCGCATTTCGTCAACTGTAGGCTCTTCTTCCATTAAAAATTTCTCTTCGATAGTTGAATCCACGTCAGCTAATTTACCGATCAAGATTTGGCGGTACTCTTTTGCTTGTTCAACCATGTCAGCTGGTATCGGGATCTCGGTAATTATTTCGCCGTCTTCACCTTCATTTTGATAGGCCTTCATGGTGATCAGATCAACCATACCCACGTGTTTTTCTTCTAAACCAATCGGAATATTAGCCATGAAAGCATTTAAACGAAGTTTCTCAACCAGAGCATCTTTCACGCGGAAAGGATTGGCTCCTTGGCGATCCAATTTATTGATGAAAGCTAAACGAGGTACGCTGTAACGTTTCATCTGTCTATCGACCGTGATCGATTGTGACTGTACACCGGATACACCGCAAAGAACTAAGATCGCCCCATCAAGTACGCGAAGCGAACGTTCGACTTCAACGGTAAAATCCACGTGTCCCGGTGTATCGATCAAATTAATCGTGTGCTCTTTCCACTGAACTTGAGTGGCTGCTGACTGAATGGTGATGCCTTTTTCTCTCTCTAAGTCCATTGAATCCATGGTGGCTCCGACGCCGTCCTTACCTTTAACTTCATGGATTTCGTGAATGCGACCACCGTAAAATAAAATACGTTCGGATAAAGTCGTTTTTCCCGAATCGATGTGGGCTGAAATACCAATATTTCTAACCTTTTGAATATCCCAAGTTTTTGCTGACATATAGACCTCTTTTTTAATTATGCGAAGCTATCGGT
>JACMMZ010000250.1 GCA_014378775.1 Pseudobdellovibrionaceae bacterium | reverse complement strand
TGTCTCTGCCAATCCGGCTGATCAACTCCACCTAGCATAAATTCGGTGATATCTAAACCGCCAGCCTTAAGCAGTAGGCTTTCAATCATTTCCGGTGTGTAACGAGGATCAGACCAATGGCTATGTGAATCAATGAACATGAAGGAAAACTACCAAGACCTTCGCCTAATATCAAGTCTTGTCGCTGGCAGGCCGATAAACCACTGAGTGATAGGTTTATTTAATCAGTAAGGACATGCACATGAAACACAATTCTTTTTCAATGGGCTTTGAAATAAAAACTAATCCGGGTGCAGTTCATACCCCTTCGCAGTTTAATTGCTGGAATAAAAATAACGATTCTGCAGAATACACACCGACATCAACTTTAAAATATATGAATGATGCCCTCATCGGAATGAATTTTCATGTTCTCAATCAATTTAAACGGGCTTCATCATCAGATCAGCAATTTGTGTCTCAGTATTTAAAAAATATTGATCCCTATTTTGAAATTTATGCCAACTCTTCCGAGCGATTAGCGGAAATCAACAAAAAATCTTCCATTCAAAAAAAGTTCACGAATCGAGATTTTGTAACTCATTTCGAAAAAGAATTCTCCCACATTTTAGAAAAATGTTTTGGTCAAGATGAAGTTCACTTCAAAACAATCAACCAAGCATTAAATTGCATGGCTGATTTTGAGAAAAAATTAGGAAGCGCTTTACTTTATAATTTTTCGATTCAATTCTCAGATCTTTTTACTCAGAAATTAATTAGCTTTTATTCGTTTTTGTTTCACATGCGCACGGTGGTGACTATGAATCATAACAACCAAGTCGAAGACTCGGCTTTCGAAAGCATTAAATGTGATTCTATCAATGACTACTTAGCAAAAACTGATTTCACCGTGAACGATGCTTTACTTTACTGGCAATTTAAGAAGCTTGCGACTCCGTTTGTAGGAACGCCGGATGTTCGAGTTGAGAAATTACTGGTTAATCCGTTGGAACAATCTTTTCAAAAATACAATCACAACGCTTGTGCTTTAATCAATAACTTGCCGGAAAGCTTTTTGACTTTTCACAGCGCGGTTCAATTAGAGGAATCGTTACATCAAGTTCAAATCGATTGGTTGCTGGGATCAAGTTGCGGATTGTTATTCAGACTACGTGAAGAGTGCTTCGGTTTAGAACATGGTTATGATAAAATATTTTGGCCTGAAACGGGAAATATTGGTCAAAAACGCAGCGCCAATCTTAAATTTTGTTTCGAATTACTGGAAAGTGATCTGATTACGAATAAAAAAGTGGCTTAATAAAATATTACGTCGGATGGATTTCTTTTTTCGAAGTCCATTTTTTGTAAATATAAAAAATGATCGCTAAAGCTAGCAAACCGAATAAAAAATACTTAAATTTCGTAAAGGCCCCGTAAATTTGCTCGCCGTAATGAGCAAACAGCAAGATCTGCGTGGGAACTGAAATCAATGCCGCAATCCCGTCGACCAAAAGAAATTTCCAAACGGGAAACTTCACCATACCGCAGGCTAAATGACCCGGAAAACGAATGCCCGGGGTGAATCGGAAAATCCCGCAGGCCAGCGATCCATAGCGATGAGTCCAACTTTCAATTTTTAATCGATTTTCTTCAGAGATAACTCGTTTTACCGGAGACCAGTCAAAAACCTTGGGCCCGAAGTATCGTCCAATACTGTAAATAACAAAATCTGAAACAAACACCGCTAAGAAAGCGACCGCTGCCGCCGTTGTTGGATGAATTGGATTCAGTGCAACTCCGGATTCTGGTGGATACAGTTCGGGATGTTGTCCGATGTACGCTAAGACACCGACACTGACTAAAGTGACTTCTTCAGGAAATGGTAAACCCACAGCCGATAACAACATCATCACAACTAAGAAAAAATAAATCCATTCAGGTTGATGAGCATACACCGACAAACAATTAAAAGTTGTTGTGGTACTGCTGAATAAGCATTGGATTGTTTCACCTATCATGATGACTATTGTTCATTCATTTTGAGTAGATGTTAAGTGCTTGAATGAATACGGAACACTGTGCTAACAAAAAGAGATGCAAACACAAGTCACCGCCCATGGTTTTGAATACGGAGTTAAGCATTTCTACAGTCCAGCTGACGGTTTGGCCATTGACATTATTCAAAGTGCTTTAAATTTAGACCAATCGGTTGTGCTTAATTTATTTTTGCTGGGTGCGGTCTATATCAATCATCAACGTGTCCTCGATGCAAATCACGCGGTGAACTACGGTCATCAAATGAGAGTTCACACCAAACCACGGCGCTATTTTGTGGAGTACGATTGGAAATCTAGAATCGTATTTGAACATGATGATTTTGTTATTTTGAATAAACCATCAGGACTACCCAGCCACCCGTCCGTTGATAACGTCATCGAAAATAGTCTGACTCAGCTGGAGCGGGCGTTAAATATTAAACTGTTGATCTCGCATCGTTTAGATACCACCACAGAAGGACTTATCGTCTACGGAAAAAAACCGGAATTTGTAAAAGCTTTTAATCTTCAGCTGCAATCAAAAAATATCGAAAAAAAATACGTCGCTCTTATTCAAACACGTGATACTTTACCGGAGCGCTTGATTCATTATATGGAGCCCTCACCGCGCGCTCCAAAAAAAGTCACGCCGATTTTCACTGAAGGCTGGGACGAATGCGAACTGCTGATAGAAAAACAAATGGATTATAAGGTCACGGAATTAATTGATCTGCAACTAATTCACATTAATCTTTTGACAGGAAGGACCCATCAAATACGAGCGCAGTTGGCCGAGGCCGGCTACCCACTTGTAGGTGATAAAATGTATGGATCTGAACTGGTTTGGGCGGGAAATTCTCGATCGAATGCACAAGTCGCTTTAAAATCCTGTTCAATAGAATTTACTTACTTAGATCAACGCCACTTTTTTGAGTTGCCCGCATTTTTTGAAGTTATTTAAAAAATTACAGCGTCAGCTAAAATGGTGTAGCTGGTTTCCTCGGATCGGTCCGTATTAATCAGATCTTTTTCGGTCCGAACACCGACGGTGAAGCCCCAATCACGAGACGGATTCACTTCAAGACCGCCTCCGTAATACCATGATGATTGTCGGAATTGAACCTTTTCGCGGTCGGTATTAACACTTGATGTGTTCGACCAGACTTCTTTAAAACCTATCGAAGGCTTTAATCCGAAAATTTTATTAAGCTCTTGAGTGTATTCGATGCCGTGTTCTGAATCTGCCATATTTGTCGACTTGAGCTCGGCTTTACTCGCGCCGATTGCAGGTCTTAAATAAACTGTATTTTTTTGGAAGTAGTAATTCGGCACCAGATAAATTCGAAAATTATTATAACGGCTGACGTAATACTTAATTTCCCATTCAAAACGGAACTTGGCGATCATTCCCTGTTCCTGCGATCCATCACTTGTTGGTAAATACAATCGCGGTTTAAATTTCAGTTTGATATCCTCTGGTAAAAAATCTTCACCGATGTTTTTAATCGAAGCCGCGAAAGAAAAATCGCGATTGTAGGCTTTGTCTGTAACGTTTTTCCCCTTTGCATCGATTCCTGCGGTTGCATAACCAAACGCCGGCCGCGCTGAAAGTCGAACATCTGGGTTCGCTTGATAATTAAATGAAATGTAAGAATCAAAGATTCCGAACGAGGGATTTTCATTATAAAATTGTTGATCGCTGTACCCACCTAAGAAGTAAGCGGAGACGCTGAAAGGATTAAATTCAGTTTTGGGGGCTCGTACTTTTGTCGTGGAAGCGGATTCGATGAAGGCTCCAGTGCCTGAAGTGTTGGTCGCCGGGGCTGCGCCCGCAGAGGTGTCTTGCGCGAAAGAGTTGGTATTTAAAAACTGAAAAACGAGCATTACAGAAATCGATATTTTTCTCATGTTCAAAGTCCCCTTTTTTTCACTTGCGTGAATAACGTATATCACATTGCAATATAAAAACTAAAGCTAGATATTCTAATTATTACAACTTACGCTTTTTGAATGAAAAATATACATTCTCAAAACGTCTCTCAAAATCCTAGCCAAATCTTAAAATTAATTTCTGTTTCATTTAGCTTTGCAATTTCCGTGGCAGGCATTTTGACACTCGCAGTTTTTGCTACAAGTTGCAAATCCTCTGGGGTGACCGATGGTATTTCATCCCCGTCTAACATAACCGCGCCCGAAAGGCTCACTCGCGGTCCCGATGAAATCTCGGTAATGACCTATAACGTCGAAAATCTTTTTGATACCGTTCACAATGAAGGTATTGACGATTTTACGTATCTTCCCCTCGCCCAAAAAAATACTTCCGAAGCTCAGGAATCTTGTCGGAAAAACTCAAACCCTTTTTACCGAAGTGAATGTTTTAAAAAGGACTGGAACGAAGATGCTTTGAAATTTAAACTGTCTCAAGTTGCGCATGTTATCACTTATATCGACGGCGGAAAGGGACCCGATAACTTGATTCTGGCAGAAGTGGAAAACGAAAATGTGTTGAATCAATTGGTCAAAAACCATCTCAGCCAGCTCGGTTATCAAACCATCAGTATTCTAAAAGGACCGGACACGCGCGGAATCAATACCGCTTTTATTTCGAAATTTCCGCAAGTGGGAAAATCTATTTTACATATTATTCCCTACCAAGACACAGATCCCGCAAGGCTCAAATCAGCGCAAAAATCACGGGGTATCTTAGAAACCGTGGTTAAAATTAACGGTCAGAACGTATCTTTTTTGGCCGCTCATTTTCCTTCTCAGTCGAACCCTACCGCTTGGCGAAAGCAGGCGTTAGAATACATGAAAGATTTGATGATCGAAATTCAGAAAAAAGGTCACGCCGTCATCGCCGGGGGTGATTTAAATACCACCGAAGAAGAAGAAAAAGATTTTGGTTATTTCAGTAAAATTTTAGCCCAGGGAGGAAGTGTTTCTCACCTCGTCGGCTGCAAACTGTGTAACGGAACGCACAATTACAAAGGGGGATGGTCATTTTTAGATGTGATCGCTTACAGTCCCAATTTAACCGAAGTCGCAGGACTGACTTTGATTCCAGAATCTATTGAAGTCGTGCGCACGCCGGTGAATACAAAGCGAAACGGAACACCGTTACGTTTTGACGAAGAAAAAAGGGAAGGCGTATCTGATCACTTTCCGCTTTATTCACGACTTAAAGTAACAACTTTAAATAAGAGAAAATAATTTTTCGGCCAGAATTTCAAACTACAACATGCGGGTTAAATCGACTACCGGGCGGGTTGCGCATTCCTTGGCTTCAGAGCTGAATTTATCGATCTTAAGACTTGAATCGTTTAATTCTACAATTGTATTA
>JACMMZ010000249.1 GCA_014378775.1 Pseudobdellovibrionaceae bacterium | reverse complement strand
CTTTCTCCGCGTACGTATTTCCGTGCGCCCCGCCGTCCACTCAGTCACGAAGTTTAATTATTCATTCCACTTACAATAGTTATCGAAAACTTTTGTTTGGGGCTCATGCTTGGTTAAATAAGTTGTACATTGATTCGTTAAATTATTCGAAGCCGCCGAGACAGCTAACAGTCGATAGAGCCCCGATGAATGCTCGTCATTCTTTTGTTGAACAAGGGACAATTCATCAAGTTTCATTGTTTTGAATTCCTTGAAGGTGCATATCATGTTTTTATTTGAAGATTTTTTCTCCGCACCGTAATACTCTTGTAAAACTCTTGAAGAAAATAGATCTGCGAAATCCTCGCCTAAATACTGTTTAGACCCATAATTACTTTCTAAGCAGCTCAGTTCATTTTTAAAAAGATCGGCTTGGTAGTATTGAGCAATATGACCAATCTCGTGAGCAACAACGCCTAGCGCGACGTCAATGTTCTTAACTACAACTGAAGAAGCTTTGAATTTTTTTTCGCTTGGTACTGCCGCATCAGAAAGAAATGAAGGCTCTTCCGATTTGCAGTCGTATCGCACGCCCGCAAACATTTCCTTATCGCTGCCATATAAAGCTGCCAAGGTGGTTAGTAACTTTCCATCTCCGTTTGTATCCGACCTGTTTTCCATAGCTTTCTGAATCAGTTTCGACTGTTCGAGTTGATATGCAAACTTTTTTTCCCAGTCACTTAAAACTTCAGCCTGGCTTCCTGGCATAATAAATTCGATTTCTAAAGGATTTGACTGCATCGATTTTTGATTGATTACTGCATTCGCTTTTTCAGCCAGAAGTAAAATCAATTTATCAGCTTTCTTAATTTCTTCTAGCGTTGGAGTTTCACTGAAAGATCGCGCCAAATCTTGCTTACATCCGAGCAGATCAGAAGCATAGGTAGATTTAAATTTTTCTTTATCATTAAAAATACGGGAAAATGATGTTTGAAAAGTTCGATTAATATCAGCAACTAATTGGGTACCCGAAAAAGGCAACTGGCCAAATGTTTCCAGTATTTTTTCATCACTAACTAATGCGTTCATCAAAAGATAACTACCGTATTTATTCAATAAGTCGATTTTTTCCTTAACCGAGAGCTCCTTTTTTCCACTAGCTTTTTCGACAACAATTTGTATTTCATTTACTAATAATTCTTTAATAAAAATTTGACTGAAGACTTTACTACTCATTTCATTTATACGGTCGGCGGCAAATTTTAAAAGTTCTGATTCGGTTGGTGCTATCGGTCCTGTAATAATGCTCGCAGAATACCGTTTCTTTAATTGATCCAAAGTGTATTTGTAAGTTAATGAGTCGACATTTTGGAACTCGCCCGCTTGAAAAATAGCAGCCAAGCTTGATACGGCATGGATTTCAAGATTATTAAGTTCAGGATTATTTTTTTTCAATTTTTCTTGGTTGAAAGTAATCTTGTTTTTAGAATCACGCTCCAGAGATGAATAATAGTTTTTTATATTTTTCAGATATTTGAAAGCATTAAGAAAGCCAACCTGCTGAGGAGTAAACTGAGTGCCTTGGATCCGACTAGGCGTCATTGTTTCGAGAACATTTCCTGTGGTGAGGCCATTTTTAATGGTTTGTCCCATTTTTAATTCAATGATTCGACCTAATTTGTCGTCAATAATTTTAAGACTTTTTTCAAGTATTTCCGGATGCTTTGCGTGTTCCGGTGTAAAGGCATACTCAGTACCGCAAATACTCTGAATACAAGCCAATTTACTTTGGTCCTTTTCATCCATTTTTTGCTTGAGATCATTCGCGACAGGTGACGCTGGGATCGGATCAAATTGCGGAACGACAATTGGTTTATCAGCTGCTTCAGACTTCACGTTGTTTGATTCTTTAGTTTGAAAGCAAGACGTTAAAGAAAGAGAAAAAATAACACCGTACCAAATTGAAACAGAATTTTTCATATGTGTAATTCCTTTAGTTATAGGATACACATAGCAAACAAACGACCAGATTTAATGCGCTATAAACGAGATCAGCGCATCGAGGTGTTTAACTTTTTAAGTTTAACGAACCAAGATCATATAATCTTTGTCACCAGTCTTATCCATCAATCCAGTGATTAAGGATGAGGGCGGGTTGATTTTGGTGATATCTATCTTACGACGGTGGCCGCGAGCTTTATTCACGACGACACAGCCCCAACCGGAAACGCCTTCGCGGTCATCGGTGGCACAGCGAAAAATATTTTTATTTTCTTCTTCAGTATTGGAAGCAAAATATCCCATGGACAAAGTCACCGGATCAATGGCATTTGATTTTTTCATTTTTGAAATGGGGTTTTCGCCGATGAGATTTGTGGAGTAAATGGCCGCGGTGATCACCAAGATTTTTTTATCGGCGTTGGCTTGTAAATCTTTGACCACTCCACTCCAGTCTTCTTTAATTTCTCGCACCGTAGGCGTTCCAAATAAACTTTTTTCCTCTGGGAGTAGTTTCAATTCGCGGTCAACGTAGATCATTTCAAAAGGGCCATTTTCGCTTTCTATATGCTTTTGAAGAAGTCGATAAATTTCTAATTGTCCCGGAATTCCAGGTTCAATCCCAAACCAGAAATGCTTCCGCTGATTCATGAAATCCTGCTTCAAGACCCCGTAAATCGATTCGGCGAGCTCAGTATTGGATTTAAAATAGGTTAGCTTGATTTTAGGATCCGATTCCTTAGATTGTCCGTCAGACAAGTACACCAAAGCAATGAGACCAGCTATAAACACGGCGGCCATGTAGTGAGCGGCTTTTAGTTTTTTCATGGCCCCAAACTACCTTATTGCAATGTTTAAGTAAATGCTCTACTTTTGGCAGAGCTATGCATATGGACTTGATCGAAAGTTAGATAATCGACAGGTACCGAAGGAAAAAATGAGTGATTTAAAAAGCGGAAGTGATTTCGCTACAATTCTTTTAATAGGTTCGGGAAAACTCTCCAAGCACCTCAACTATTGGCTTCATCTTAATACCAAATCATCATTCAACTTACTAACGTGGGATCGACACCAAGATCCCCACGCGATTCATCGTTATGCGGCTCAAGCAACACATATTTGGTTAGCTATTTCAGACTCGGCAATAGTTCCCTTCTATGAGAAATATTTGGCCGGGCATGATGCGAAAGTAATTCATTTCAGCGGCGCTTTACATGATCCGCGGATGATCGCGGCTCATCCTTTGATGAGTTTTTCTGATATTCTTTACGCGGACGATTTTTATCCGCAGATTTATTTTGCTTTGACTGGTTGTGATTCATTATCGGAAATTCTTCCCGGATTTACCAATCCGCATTTTTCACTCAATGCAGAAACGAAACCATTGTATCACGCTCTGTGTGTGGCCGCGGGAAATTTTCCGCAAATGCTGTGGAACGAAGTCCATAACCTAGCTGCGGAGAAGAAATTACCAACTGCAGCTTTCGATCTTTATATTGAGAAAATCACGCAGAATTTTTTAACTTTGAAAGATAAATCTTTTACCGGACCCATAGCCCGAAAAGATGTGGTGACTATCGATCAAAATATTTTGGCCTTGGCCGGCACTCGACTACAATCGATTTATAAATCTTTTCGTCAGGAATTTTTAAAATGAAAACAATTCTCGATTTTGCCGCTTTTAAAAAGAAGAATCAAAAAATTACCATGTTAACCTGTTATGATTACACTTTTGCAAAACTTTTGAATCAGTCTGACGTCGACACTTTATTAGTCGGTGATTCGGTTTCTCAAGTCATTCACGGCTACCCGACGACTTTGCATGCCACGGTGGCGATGATGGAACTTCACACTGCGGCGGTAGCCAAAGGAGCACCAAATAAATTTATCATTTCCGACATGCCATTTCTGTCGACTCGAAAAGGAATCAAACACGCCGTTGAAGTGGCCGGCACATTAATGAAAGCCGGCGCTCAAGCCGTTAAAATTGAAGGAGCTAAAGGCCACGAAAAATTAATTCAGCATCTGGTCGAATCCGGAATTCCAGTCATGGGTCACCTGGGCTTAACACCGCAATCCATTCATCAACTGGGCGGTCCAAAAATTCAAGGCCGAGACGATGCGTCGGCTGAAAATATTTTAAACGATGCTCTAGCTTTAGAAAAAGCCGGATGTTTTAGTTTGGTCTTAGAATGTATTCCGACCGAACTTTCAAGAAAAGTGACTTACGCTTTACAGATTCCCACGATCGGAATTGGTGCCAGCGCGCATACTTCAGGCCAGGTTCTTGTTTTACAAGATATGTTGGGATTGAATGCCGATTTCAAACCTAAATTTTTAAAAAAATATTCCAATGCCGCTGATACCACAATCGCGGCCATTAATTCTTATGTTGCAGAAGTTCGGACCCAGAAATTTCCACAGGCACAACACTCTTATGAATAAACCCTTGGTTTTCAAAACTTTCGCAAAATACAATGCTTTTAGAAAAAATTTAAAAGGCACAGTGGGTTTTGTGCCAACCATGGGCGCTTTGCATCAAGGTCACGCCGGACTTTTGAAACAGTCAGCAGCAGAAAATGATTATACGGTCTTAAGTATCTTCGTGAATCCGACTCAGTTTAATGACCCCAAGGATCTGGAAAAATACCCGCGCACCTTCGATGCTGATTTTGATTTAGCTGCAGCCTGCGGAGTGACGGCCATTTTTTTTCCAGATCATAATGAAATTTATGCGGACAAATACCAGTTCATCATGACCGAGAATAATTTCTCTAAAATTTTATGTGGCGCTTTTCGCCCTGGACATTTCAACGGCGTGCTTTCGGTGGTCATGAAATTATTCAATATGATCAAGCCGACGAAAGCTTACTTTGGTGAAAAAGATTTTCAGCAGCTGCAATTGATTGAAAATATGGTGAAGGCCTATTTTATACCGGTGGAAATTTGCCGTGTAAAAACTTTGCGTGACGAATCGGGATTAGCTTTAAGTTCACGAAATACACGTCTTTCACCACCGGGCCGTGAAAAAGCGGCCCTCATTTACAAAACACTAAAATCGGCACCGTCGGCTGGTGAGGCTAAAAATAGTCTCAACCAATCCGGTTTTGAAGTGGACTATTTAGAAGATATCGACGGCCGTCGCTTCGTGGCCGCTTTTCTAGAAGGGGTCAGGTTGATCGACAATGTCACAATCTAATTTAAATCAAAAAAATATTCTGATTTTGATGTCAGGATCAATCGCCGGTTACAAAGTTTGTTCACTGATCAGTCAGCTGGTTCAAAAAAATTTTAATGTCAAAGTGGCGATGTCCGCTTCAGCGCAAAAGTTTGTAGGTTTTGCCACGCTTGAAGGTTTAACCGGGCATCCGGTTCACACCGATAATTTTGAACCGGGCCAAGCCATGGAGCATATTTATTTAGCTCGCTGGGCTGATTTGATTTTGGTCGCGCCGGCTACCGCTAATACGATTAACAAAATGAGCCAAGGTGTCGGCGATGATTTACTGACCACGATTTTCTTAGCTCATGATTTTAAGAAACCATTTTTATTGGCACCGGCTATGAACACTAAAATGTATCTTCACCCGACCACTCAAAAATCAATCACTGAACTTAAAAATATGGGAGTCGAAATTTTAGAAGCCGCTTCCGGAGTCTTGGCCTGCGGCGAAGTTGGTTACGGCCGATTGTTAGAACCTCACCTTATTTACGATGAAGTCATCACAAGACTTAAAGAATATTCCCCGGGGATGGATTTGACCCCGGCTCCTTCACCGCAAAAGTTAATGAAGGTTCTCATCACATCAGGGGGAACTCAAGAGCCGATTGATGATGTGCGTGTCATTACCAATAAAAGCACTGGTAAAACGGCTTCTATAATAGCCGATCAATTTAGCAATGCAGGATTTGATGTGACGTACTTGTGTGCTGAAACCGCCGTTCGCCCCGTTCTCAACGCGACTATTTTTACTTTTGTGACCTACAAGGATTTGGATCAAAAATTAAATTCTTTGTTACCTAATGGTTATGATTTTATTATTCATACCGCAGCCGTCAGTGATTATTCGGTGGCTCAGCCTGCCTCAGGTAAAATCGATAGCTCAAAAGACACGATCGAAATCAAACTGATCAAAAATCCTAAATTGATCAACAAAATTAAAAAATTATCACCGAAATCACAATTGGTGGGATTTAAATTAACTTCTCAAGCGACCTCAAGCACTATCGAAGCAAAAATAAATGATTTGTTTGAAAACGCTCAGTGCGATTACGTTGTCCAGAACGATTGGATACAAGTCCACTCCAGTCAGCACGTTTTCAATCTTTATTCTAAAAAAGATATCCAGAAAAATTTGTCGATCACGGATTTATCCTTTGCACTGATTACTCTGTCTTTAAATAAGGAGTCTTTATGATTCTATCCCTAGATGTGGGAAACACCCAAATTTACGGAGGCGTTTTCGAAGGCGCCGTAGGTAAAGAGAAAATGCTCTTAGCTTTTCGAAGAAATTCTAAACAAGGATCTTCTTCTGACGAAGTCGGAGTTTTTCTTCGAACGGTTTTAAAAGAAAACAGCATCGATCCCTTGAAAATTAAGCAAATTGTTTTTTGTTCGGTAGTCCCGGATGTGATTTATTCTCTGCGCGGAGCCTGTCAGAAATATTTCAATATTAATCCCTTCATTTTACAAGCCGGCGCTAAAACCGGCTTAAGAATTAAATACCGAAATCCTTTAGAGGTCGGGGCCGACCGGATCGCTAATTCCATCGCCGCGACAACTTTGTACCCCGGAAAAAATTTAGTGTTAGTCGATCTGGGAACCGCCACAACTTTTTGCGCGGTGAACGCCGAAAAAGACTACATGGGCGGATCTATTATCGCCGGTCTTAAACTATCCATGGAGTCATTAGAGGCTAAAACAGCAAAACTTCCGTCAGTGGAAATCGTTCCCCGCAATCAAGTGCTGGGACTTTCTACGGTTGAAAGTTTACAAAGTGGATTGTTTTATGGTCATCTTGGTTCTATGCGCGAAATCATCACCCGAATTTCCGCAGAATGTTTTAAAAATAAAAAACCTTTTGTGATTGGAACCGGTGGATTTTCGTCATTATTTGAAAAAGAAAAAATCTTCGATGCTATTATCCCGGATCTGGTTCTCAAAGGAAATTTAATTGCTCTAGCGCTTAATTCAGGAGGCGACCAATGAATGATATCAAAATAGATATGATGTACTCAAAAATTCACCGGGCTACCGTCACGGACGCGGATCTGACCTACGAAGGATCAATATCTATCGATAAGACGTTGATGAAAAAGGCGCGCCTCCACGTGAATCAAAAAGTTGATATTCTAAATTGCAATAACGGAGCTCGTTTTTCAACTTACGTGATTGAAGGTAAAAAACAACAAATCTGCCTGAACGGGGCCGCCGCCAGGCACGTACAAAAAGGTGATGTGGTCATTATCGTCGCTTACGCTTCGATCCCTTTAGAAAAAGCAGATGCTTTCGAATCTACGGTGGTATTTGTCGACCGAAATAATAATTTCACTGAAGAACGTAAAGAAAAGCGTGACAAAAAATCGAAATACTAATTTCGAAAGTATTCAATAGCTTCGATGACGGCTTCGGGACGATAGGCATGAAGATCTTTTTTCCATTGAATTTTACTCCAACCCAAAGTTTTAAATTCTTTTCGTTCGATGTCTCGGTGTTTGACCAACTCAAAGAAATTCTGCGAAGGTGATAAATCATTCCGAATCATTTCTAACGATGGCATATGCAGCTGAACAAAATTAATTTTCGAATTTTTTCCAATAAAAGCTTTAATTCCATCTCGGAATAAAGAATCAAAATTATATTCGACCGTTTGATCACATTCATTGATCAGCATGAGCTTTTCAGTTTTTTGAAAGAATTGTTCGACGTGAATATTTTTAGGGTGATTGCAACCCATGAAAACCATCTGGCGGGCTTTAATTTGATTGAAAACCTTAATTGGTAGAGCCGTTTTTGACGGAAGAATCCAGATGCTACTGGCATCTTTCACGGCGACTTGAACTTCGGGATTGATGACCGCAGCTCCTGCCAGGGCTTTAAAAAAGGGCGAATGATCACTAAGCTTCCCATTGAATTCAACCAGGTAATCAAAATAAGCTTCAGCAAAACTATCGGTTACCCCATACTGTTGAAGATGCTGAGTGATACCCGTGTACAACTGATAAATCGAACCTCGGGTTTTCAAAGTCGAGGATAAAATCAGATCGGTAAATTTATTGATATTGATCATCCCATTATGAAGTGGATTGGAATCGATCAACAGTGATTCAATCATTTTTTCGGAACCCAAATTCATTCCAGCCAGAATATCTGGGATATTTTGAATAAGATCACTTTTTTGATTCATACTCAGTTCATTATAAGCTCCGATAATCGACGAAGTTAACAAAGGGCGCAGGCTGAAAACGGCGGCCTGCGCATCGGTGTTTTTGTTTTCAAAATCTTGACTGCAGGCTTCGGCATGCTCGGCCGATTTCCACGCTGACATACAATAACCTTGAACCGATTTTATAACTTGCGGCCACTTAACTGATCCTAATTTTGTTCGAATTTTGTCTGTGGGATCTTCCAATTCAACTTTACCGGTCAAAACATAAAGAATAAAATCTGTAAAAGATTCTTCAAATAAAGCGGTATCGAGTTTCATCGAGTTTTTATTCTCAAGGATCCAGACTTTAATGACCGCGCGACTGAGATGATAATCGATGTTTACAAAGCTTGATCCAATGTTAATTTTATTCTTGTTCACTTCAAACATCAAAGGACGATCTTCACGAATAGAAATCTGAAGTTTTTGCCTAAAGGGCTTAATTGAGTTTAATAGAGTGACCGCTTTATCGATCGGCGCATTAACTTTAGCCAAATAGCTATCAAGTCCAAATGAATAATCAACGGCTCGGCTGAGTTGGCAACTATAAGCTGTTTCGGTTCGTGTAGCATTTCCATCCAAGATCACCCTGTCAATTTTTTGGACGATAGAGGAATCAATACATAGCGGTTTCTTCAAGGCATAAATTAAGCCTAAAAAACACAAGTAAGTACAGACACTTAAAAAGAAGATTATCCGTGGGTTTTTCACGTAATAACTTATTGCAACTCAATGACCAAGAATGCTTCAATAAAATCATGAACGAACCAATTTGTCCTTGGATGCAATACCCCCGCGGAAATTTCCCTTTGTGCGAAGAAGCCGTTTGTGAATGGATCCGTCAGCCGGCGAATACTTTTTCTAATGTGGGATTTTTTATTTTGGGTGCTTTTCTTATTTACCTTTATTCGGTGAAGCGAAGCTCTCACGGATTAGGTTTCGGCATCTGCACCATCTTGATCGGAACCGCCTCATTTATTGCTCATGCGACCGGAGCAAAACTCTTTAGTTTCATCGATTTTGCCGCTATTTTTTCTGCTTTTTCTTTATATGCTGCTAAAAATATGATTTATACCAATACGGTTAAAATAAAAAATGTCTTAGCCGTAGTGGCCTTGTTTTTTATTCCAGCCGTTTTGCTTTTATTTTATATTCCCGCTTTGCGAGAAATTATTTTTGCAACTTTTGTGATTGGATTACTAGTTTGGGAATCAAAAATTCTGAAAGCCCAGAGTAAACCATTTTTAATTCGATCAAATCAGAAAGCCTTAGGCGTATTTTTATTCGGCGCTATTTGCTTGGCCTTGGATTCGAGTCGCTTGGTCTGCGACCCGCATAATCACTTTTTTCAACTGCACGCTGTTTGGCACTTAAGTTGCGCGCTCAGTATTTTCTTTTTAGCGCGCCACTTAGACCAACACCGACCTTAAACTAAGTTGCAAGTAACGATCGCAACATCCATGCAGTTTTCTCATGAACCTGAAGTCTCTGAGTTAATAAATCACAAGAGACTTCGTCATGTTCGTCTTCCGCTAATGGAAATAATTTGCGAGCTGTTTGGATCACGATCTCGTGGCCGGCTAGAAGCTCTTCGATCATTTTTGTGGCCTTGGGAACTTTTTCAGATTCTTTGATCGATGTTAAAGCCGCAAATTGTTTGTACGATCCTGGAGCGTATTCGCCCAAAGCACGGATACGTTCGGCAATCAGATCCAACGAATTCCACAGTTCAGTGTATTGATCCATAAACATCAAATGAAGGGTGTTAAACATCGGGCCTTCAACGTTCCAATGAAAATTATGAGTTTTGATGTACAGCATGTAACTATCAGCTAATAATGTTGATAGTCCCTGAGACATTTCCTTTTGAGAATTAGACTTAAATCCCAATTTTGCTTTTTTCATGTTCATTCCTTTGTTTAAATCGTTTCTTTTACTTTATAGTTTAGGGATGGATATCAAAGAATACCAAGCGAAACGCTCGCATCTCCTACAACATCAGCCCGTTTATCGTACTCTTTGCACTACCTGCATTCAACCAGAATTTGGATGTTACTGCGCACAAGTGCAAGCCTTTGATTCTAAAATAAATTTTGTGGTTCTTATTCACCCCATCGAAGCTAAGCGGCGCATCGCGACCGGACGCATGGCGCACCTTTCTTTAACAGGATCACACTTGATCCAAGGCCAAGACTATTCTCATAACCAAGCGGTGACTGAACTTATCAACGATACGGAATACCACTCGGTCATTCTTTATCCGGGTCATCAGTCACAAAACGTGACGCCGATGAAGGCGGAAGAGAAATCGACGCTTTTTCCGACAAACAAAAAGCTTCGCGTGTTTGTTATTGATGGGACCTGGGCTACGGCTCGTAAGATGGTTCGTTTAAGCGAAAATCTGAAAGAGCTTCCGCGCATTTGTTTTACCCCGACTAAGCCCTCAAATTTTCGCGTGCGCAAACAACCCGGCGCCGAATGTTATTCAACCATTGAAGCCATTCACCACACCATTGAACTGTTAGGTGATTCGCAAGGGTTTAATACAAAAAAAGGTGAACACGATCATTTATTAAATGTTTTTGATTACATGGTTGAACGCCAATTAGAATTTATTCGTGAGTCGAATAAAAATCCTAAAGCCGCAACTTACCGGCGTGAAGCTCAAAAAAAATCGGACTAAAGCATTGCTTTTAGGCCGATTTAAAATTTAAATTAAAATAAATAAATTTATTTTTTTGCTAAAGCAGCTGCACGAGAAGCTTTTTTCTTCGCTTCAATTTCCTCTGGAGAAGCTCCCCATGGAGACGTTTTTGGCCCGCCACCAGATTTGTTGCCGCCAGGACGAGGACCACCACGGCCGCCACCTTTAGCCGATGTCGCAGCTACAGCTGCGGGCTTAGTGGCATCTAAAGTTTCGACTAAGTAATGAGTCTCTTCAATTTTTTGATATTTTGACGGAGCCGTTTCGCCTTCAGCAAACGAGGCCACTAAAACACGGCGTACAGAAGTTTTACCCACAACAAGATCAGCTGCGGCTTGGATATATTTTAATTTGTCGCCTTCGAGTTTGAAAGTCTCACCTAAAGTGGCGTCGATTTCTTCTGGCGTCTTGCCTTCAGTTACTAGGGCTGCTTTTGCGGCTAAAACTTTTTGTAAAATAGGTTGAGCAAATTCGGTAATTGATTTCATGGGGCCTCCTGGTCCGTTAGTCTTTATAGTTTTTAAGTTATATTGATATAAGGCTGAAATGGCAACCGAAAGGTGCCTATTTATATCGAATACAGGGCTAGCCTAGGTCACTTGGCATTGACTCAAATCACTCTCTTCGCGAAAATAGGACATGCGGATTCGACAAATGGGTTTTTCTTCGCGGCTTAAAGCCCACAAAAATATACTCACTTTAGAAACATTAAAATTCATCGTGGAGTATCTGGTGGACGGAAATGCTAAACAAGCGGCCCTTCGATCGGGAATTCCCGAAACCTATGCCGCTCGCCAAGGACAATGGCTTAAAAAACACCCTATGGTGGTGGCGGCAGTGGAAAACGAATTAGATGATTACGAGCTTCGTCAGTTACGAAAAGCCGTGAATGAAATAAATGCACGCATGGAAGCCTGCAAAACAATTATGGGACTGGATTAAATGTATCTTTCAATTCGACTTCAACTAGTTTTTGACCATCTAGTTCCCGACCAAGATGTTTGGGATTTTTGCTGTGATCACGGTTATCTGGGCGGAGCCGCCTACAAAAGCCGAAGCTTCAAGGACATCTACTTTGTCGATCCGGTTCCCTCAATCATGGATAATTTAAAAAATCGTTTTCAAACTTTCGTACTGATCGCGGATAATAAATCACAAGCTCATTTTCTGGTGCAAAAAGGCGAAACAGTCAGTCAAATCGTTCAAGGCAATGTCTGCATCGTGGGCGTCGGTGGTCTTATGATTTGTGATATCCTAAAAAGCTTAGCCGAGAAAAATTTACTGCAAGCCAAGCGCTTGATCTTGGGACCTCACCGGGATTCAGAAAAGCTTATCGAAATGGTCGAAAAAAATGACCTTTTCAAAAAATACAAACTGGTTAAGAAAAAAGATGTTATGGAAAATGGCCGTAAACGTGATTTTTTTATTTTTGATGCGATCTAAGAAATCTTATTAAAACTTAAAATTTCTTTAATAATTGATTCAACCGTGGCCTCTCGGGTCATGGTCATTTTTTCTGACACGCTTAAAGTGATGCGATCTTTGGGGCAAAAGCGAAAACAAGCTTGAACATTTAAATTCCAAATTTTATCCGGACGTAATTTCTGCAGTTCGTTTTTCACTTGGACCATCAAATCTTCTAATTCGTATTCAAAATTAAAATTTTTACCGATACAACCCACGCAAACGATAATTTCAACTTTTTCCAGCGCCATAACTCATAATAAACAAAACTTTCTTGCCTGTCAGGAAAAAACGCGGGAATCTTTAGCATGACTTTAGATCAAAAAAATTTTTGGCCACAATTTAAAAAGAACTACTGGGAAAAAGAGCCCCTTTTAGTCAAAAATTTTAAATCTCCGGTCAAAGATATATCCGAAGATCAAATTTTTTCCATGCTGGTTAAATACAGTGACCACTGTCGAAAACAAAAAAATGCGGACGGTTTTAAATTTTATATCGATGGTCAAATTCAGTATGAACAGGAAACACTGCAAATTCTTCCGACTCGAAAAGATAAAACCTTGCAAGGTTACAACCAACGAATGGAAGAAATTTTCGAAGATTACTGCTTAGTTTGCGATGAACTACTTCAAGTCAGCGAAAAAAATTCCAAAAAATTACAAGATTTTACAACCACCCTTTTTAAACATGTCGGCTTTCCCAATCGATTCGTAGAAATGGGACTCTACCTTGGAAACTACCGGCAAACGCCATTTGGCGTGCATGTCGATGGATGCGGTGTATTCAGTTTCCCGGTGGTCGGGAAAAAAACTTTTCGATTGTGGACGCCAGAATTTGCGCGGAAAAATCCGTCGCTTGACCGGGCCCACAATTATTCAAAATTTAAAAAAAAATCTCAAACCATGAAGGCCTCAACCGGGGACATGACTTACTGGCCTTCCTCAAGCTGGCATATTGCGGAATCAGATGGGTCGTTTAATGCAACCTGGAGCTTAGGCGTATGGGTTGAT
>JACMMZ010000248.1 GCA_014378775.1 Pseudobdellovibrionaceae bacterium | reverse complement strand
TCGGCCTACACTTATAATCCAGTCGATAGCGGGCTATTTACGGTCAGTTCCAAACTGACAGATCAAAATTTTCCAGAGCTTTTTAAAGCGCTATTTACTGAAGTCGAAAAAGTTCTTAAACACGGTATCACTTGGACGGAGTTAAAAAAAGCCGTTATTAATATTTCATCCGAGCAGTTTTATTCCATCGAAACCGTTGACGGCATCGCCAATAAAATTGGATCTGAATACTTTTATTTGGATGACACGAAAGCTTACGAAAAGTATTTAGCCAAGATTCAACAACTTCAACCTAAGGATATTCAAAAAGTCGCCCAGAAATATTTAGATATTAATAAAACTAATTTTAGTATTCTTAACAATAAATCTAAAACCGAACAAATTGCTTGCCTCAAAGAAGGTCTGAAAATTTGGAAACAGGTAAAAAAATCTCCGGTGCCTAACGTGGAATTTACCGATAAGCCGATAAAAATGCCGAAAATTAAATTTAGCGCTCCGCCGAAATCAAGCGAAACGCAGATCGAATTTTACAAAACCAAAAAAGGCACAGAGATTTTATTCAAAAAAATTACGGACACGCCAACCACTTCGGCAAAAATTATATTTGGTGGCGGAAGTCGTTTAGAAACCTCTGCCCAGCAAGGGGTAACCGAAATGCTGACTCGCATTTGGCCCTCAGCGACTAAAACTAAAAGTGAAGCCGAATATTTAACCCTTATCGAGGAATCGGCAGCCGGGCTCAATTCGTTCGGTGGAAAAAATACCAATGGGCTTTCGGTCGAATACATGAAGCCGTTTGAAAAAATCATGCTCGATTTGACCACAGAAGTCGTGACCGAGCCGGTGTTATCGCAGGACATTTTTGACCGCGAGATGGATGTGCTTAAAAAGCAAATTTTATCAAAACAGGACAACCCCTCGTACCTTTGTGGCCGTCAATTTTTGCAAATGATGTTTCCCGATACGGTCATGTCATATGAGCAAAGTGGAACACTGGAAACTTTAAATAATATTCATCTTAAAGATGTTGAAAAATCGTTTAACAAATTTAAAGCCTTAGGAAATATGCAAGTGGCCGTAGTCGGGGATTATGATCGGTCTCGCTGGATCGACGCGGTTGAAAAAATGGAAAATTCTTTTGAAGCAAAGGGTCGCCAATTGAAAAGCGTGCCGATTTCGCAGCTCACGCAAAACAAACAGCAGTTCATGAAAAAAGATAAAGAACAATCCCACGTGATGATCGGTTGGAACGGAGTTTCTTTAACCGATCCTCGTCGTTACGTTTTACAAATCATGCAAGCCGTTTTATCGGGACAGGGTGGACGATTGTTCATCGAATTAAGAGACAAAAATTCTTTAGCTTATTCCGTATCACCAATTAAAATGGAGACTTTAGAAACAGGTTACTTTGGGGGATACATTGCGTGTTCGCCGGATAAGGTAACCAAAGCCATTGAAATGTTTAAAGATGAATTTAATAAATTAACGACAACGTTAATTTCAGATGAAGAATTACAGCGCGCCCAAAAATATCTTATCGGACAAAATGATATCGGATTACAGCGAAAATCTTCGTTTTGTAACATGATTGCCTTTGATCATTTCTACGGAAACAAGATCGATGATAATTTGCATGTTCAAAAAATTTACAACGCCATCACACAAGAAGATGTTCGAAAGCTTGCGAATGATTTATTTTCAAAGAATTACGTCACCAGTATTGTGGGTCGCGAATAGGGCTTAAATTTACAAAACGCTTCTAACCATGTGGATAACCTTTTGGCGTTTATCCACATTTAAATTCACATCGTTAAAAGTCTCCGTGGTTTGGTTATCGTAGCCGACTCCATTTAACTGAAGCTTGTATCGGCCTGGATTCACAGGAATACGAATAATTTGGATGGAGTTCGGTAAGAACGACCATTGTCGAAGATCAGCCCGATCAGAGACGACCATTCCCACTAAAGCCACCAGCCCCAGTAGCGGATCCTTGTCGCCAATTTGTTTAGCCACCACGTGCTTGGCCACCCTTGCGCCGATTCTTCGCGCAATCAGCGAAGATTGATCTGCAGCTAAAGAAGCGCGAGAGGCATCAGCCACACTGTATATAGTTTCACTCGAAAAACTTTTGTTGGCTGTTTCCTTTTCCTGTTCATGAAGATCTATCTTTAATTTTTGGGTTAGGTTGAATACATTTACAAGATACGGAAAAGTGGGAGATCCAGGATTTTCTAATTTTTGCGGGCCCCAGCCTTGCAGATAAACAATAACTATTTCAGATTTTGATTTAGAGGATTTTGCCTGTTGAATTTCCTCGTTGGTGGCATTTATTTTCTTAACTAAGGTATTAAATTCATCGACTCGTTGCGCGTTCCAGCACGTGGCTAACATTTGAATGCCGACGTCTCGAAACTGTGTCGCCGTGAAATAGGCATCCTTGTAATCGATACAGGCATCATCGAATTGGCCAGTTGATTCCCAGATTATTCCTGACAGATATTTGGAAAATGAATTCAGTTCGTAATTCTTACGTTCTTCGTTTTTAAATTTCGAAAATTTTTGATTCATCTTGCGAACTTCAACTAAGGCCGAATCGGTATTTTTTTCTTCAAGGTAATTAAGCGCTTTTGAGGCGTTTAAAAATAACTTTTCAAAAGTATCACCTTTGTAGGTCATCATGCCTTCACTGGTCAAGGTCGCGGCAGCGACTTCAGAAACGGACAGGTAATCTTTAGTCTCAGCTAAATCTTCGGCTTGAGAAAACACTTGAGTACTTAAGCTATATTGTTCACAGATTTGCAGCGTGGTTCCGTGCTCCATTAATAATGCTAACTGATCAACCCCGGTGGGCTGACTTAATTTTGAAATAGTTTCAATGGCTTTTAAACAGTCTTTGCTTTTAAGGTAATTTTTAGTGGGCGCCACTTTACTTTGGTAAGAGGCGCATCCAAGCAATAAAAAAGAAATAAGTACAGCGAGTTTCAAAAATTATAAACCGATTGATTTCTTTTTAAATGTTTTGCGAAGTTGTTTTTGGTCGGTCCAAACAATACGAGTTGTTTTTAAGTCAGTCATATTTAAAGTGATTTTATAATAAACTGATTTATCTTTTCCGACCTCTTGCACGATGGAATCAATGCGTCCGTTGATGATGTAATCAACACCGATCTGCGCGCCGGCTCCTTTTTTCGTATCTTTTGAAACCATGCCTGAGTTTTGGTAGTCGTATTCATCTGAAATATCTTTGCGCGCTTCTTTGTCGATGAAAGACACTTTACCTGAATTAGTTAATTCTACCCGAACCATATCCATGATGCTTTGAGTATCAATATGCTCGGATGTTTTATTTTGAAGTTGAGTCACCATGACATCCGGAGGATTTTTAGCCGCCGCGACTTTTGGACTTTTGGTTAAAGACTCAACCATCGATTTAACCACGACCTGCATATCAGTTTCAGACCACTGATCATTAAGTAAATTTTCCTTGTTAACGTCATCATACTGACCCTTAACGAAAGCTTTCGGTCCACAGCTCGGT
>JACMMZ010000247.1 GCA_014378775.1 Pseudobdellovibrionaceae bacterium | reverse complement strand
GAAAAAGGTCTATAGAATTATTCGGGCTGAGCGAAGAACGATAAAAATTTATCTCCGTAATCCAGGCGATCATAACAAACCAGATCACCGTATGTATCATCAATGCGTTCTTGCTTGATGGATTCAATCACGATTCGCGTGTGAGTTCCAAAAAGTTTACTTTTCCCCACCGCGTTCATCACGTCATGGGCCATCTTTTCGGTAAACGGCGGATCGATAAAAATAAGATCATAATTTGTATCTGATTTTTGCCGAGCAAATGCCATGACGTCTTTCAGCTGAATTTGATATTCTGACAGATTAATTTTAAGTAATTGTAAATTTTCTTTTAAGATGTTCATGGATTTATTATTATTTTCCACAAATGTAACGTGAATCGCGCCACGGGAAAGGGCTTCGATTCCCAGATTTCCCGTGCCGGCAAATAAATCTAAAACCTTGGCGCCGTCCACATACATCATCCATTTATTAAAAATGGTTTCTTTCACGCGGTCCATGGTGGGACGAATGTGATCAGCTTTAAAATTAACCAGTTGGCGGCCTTTATATTTTCCGGATATAATTCTCATACGTATCTTCTACTTGCTCGACCAGGGTTTGTAAATTCTCAAACGGCTTTTTTATAAACCCGATCACTTGCGGATACATATCTGAATGAATATCAACTTCCAGCGGACCGGAAAAAGCCGAAATTACAATCACCGGTAAAAATTGATTCATTTCTTTCAGAACATCGAATCCATTTTTTTCCGGCATGAGAAGATCCAAGATAATCAAATCCACAGGTTTATGTTTCAACAACTCGAGCGCTTCGACCCCGTTAATGGCGGTATGAACGGTATGTCCCCGTCGTGTAATAAATCTGGAAAGCGAATTTCGAATAAGATCTTCGTCGTCTGCAATAAGGATATTGATAAGCTTTTTAGTCATAAATTCTTAAACCTTAAGATAAAACGTGTTCCCGATTTAAACTGAGGATCAAAAATAAGTTCACCGTTCATTTTATTCATCAAGGTTGAACAGAGGTACAACCCTAACCCCGTTCCTTCGCCCTCTTTTTTGGTCGTGAAGAAGGGTTTAAATAAATTAACTTGTGCACTTTCGCTAATGCCGGGGCCATTATCTTCTATGATAAAATCTGAATGTCCAACTTGGGGCGGTCCGTGATAAATCTTAATGCTTCCGCTTGTTCCCATGGCTTCGCAGGCATTTTTAATCAGATTAAAAATAACTTGCTGAAGAAAGACCGGCTGAGCTTGGATGAAATGACTTTTGACATCGATGAAAACACGATTTGACCGTAAAACTGATTTAAGCAACGTCATGGTTTTTTTAAGGACCGTCGAAAAATCAATCTGTTGCATTTCTTTAGCGGTAGAAGAACTAAAATCAACCAGATCTTTGATAATCATTTCACTTCGCACCGTGGCTTTAAGAATTTCATTTAAATCATTAAGCAAATTAACGTTGCTGGTTTCTGCTGGCATCAATTTAATTTCTGACATTAGATATTCGGTTGTCATTTTAAGTCCGGTCAGCGGATTATTTAATTCATGAGCTAGATGATTAGCTAAGTTTCCGATGGTATTCATCTTTTCCGACTGGATAAACTGAGACTTCAAAGTGCTAATTTCGGTGATATCTTCATAGAATAAAAGATGATACTTTTTATCCACAGTAAATTCCGTGGCGTAAATTTGATACTGCTTCGAATTAATTTCAACCGGAGTGCTTGAACGCGACATCAAAGGACAGTTCACGCACTGAACCGTCCGATTCGCCAAAATCTCAAAGCACTTTCCGCTTTGTTCGGCCTGTGTAAGATAATTACTTTGAATAATATTAAATTCACCATCAACCACATGAATTGGATCTTTGTACGCCTTAAAAGTATTTCTCCACTGACGAAGCAGTACTTTTTCACTTTCTTCGGTGACCCACCGACTTGTGATCAAAGATAAAATACTGAGGCGATCAGAAATAAATGATTCGATCTGCTGAGCCTGAAATTCTTTACCTTGAGTTTCAAGGTAAATATAAAACTGAACTCTAGAATTTTCACTTTGACTGAATTCTTTCCACCAAAGAATTTTACCAACTGGCCGCTGGTAAATGTTTGCTAAAAATGAGGCAATGGTATTTGAATCAATATCGACCGACGCAGGAAAAGTAATATTTTTTTGAGAATAATATTTTCGATCATCGTATTGAAACAAAATGGCTTGATCATCACCTTCCAATTTGATGATCACTCCAAGTTGATAAAATTGACCCACTTTTTTGATTTCTGTCCAGACGTACCGTAAAAGTTCATCCAAGAAACTGCTTTTATGATAATTGGAATTAATAAAGTCTAAGAAAAAAAGTAATTGCTTTTCATAATGTTTTTTTGACTGCTCTTCAACGTGAAAAATTTTTAAAGCGTTCGAACGCTCTTTATCTTGGTAAGACAAAAATTCGTTTAATTTTTCCAATTCGAATCTTTTAGCTTCAACATCTTCTCGAGCTTTGGTGGCTTGATGCTGTTTTTGATTTTCTAAATCCGCATTTATAATTTCAGTATGAATTTGATCTGTTTCGTCAAAATCTAAGACCACTGTTGGCCGGATTTGATTTAATAAATCGAGATCGAACAGTTCGTTTTTATCTACTAAAAGCAGTCGATGAGAAGCTGAATTGAGAACGTGTGCCTGATCGACGAGTAAGGTTTGGTATAAAAATTTGTCCCCGATCAAAAAATCATAAGTAGACTGATCTTGGAAAACAACATCGACCTGATGATTAAAGCCAGGTCGATCTAAAACATATTTTTTAAAGTCGGGTTTGACTAAAATCTGCACCTGTTAACGATAGCATTAATTTTTTAGATATGTCCAAAGTAATATCTCAGCTTTACTTCTTCCGTGAATGCCAATCCAGGAAGACCAAGCTTATTGAGTAATTCAATTTCTTTTTTCGTCATTTCTTGGTCAAAGTTATTCACCTGTAAGTACGAACTAACTTTGTTGCAAGCTGACTTATATTCACCAAGTTGTTCTTTCCAGATGGCATAACATTTTACCGCCACTGGATTTTGACTGTTGATGTCCAAAGCCTTCTCGATGTTGGCTAAGCCCAGCTCCATATCACCCATCTTGTTGTGCATAATGGCTAGCGATACCCAGGCCCGATCGAGCTGCGGGTTGAGACGAACAGCCTCCCGCAAGCAGTTAATGGCTTCTTCAGCTCGATCACTTTGAATGTGCAATAGACCTTGCGCAAATAAACTCATATCGTCGACCATCGATTCGACTTGATACTGATTCAGAACTTCTTGTAGTCCCTCGAAATCATTAAACACGATATAAATGTCGATCAAATTGTGGAAAAGCTGTTTACTTTCAATTCCCATTAAAATGCGGGATTGTAATGACAAGCCGATATCCAAGGCTTCATTGTGTCGATTTAACGACATCAATAAATTCATTTGCGCTAACGCAAAGTCGACCCGATCACTTTTTGTCATAATCACCGTTAATGTCTTTGTCGCCGCTGATAGATCCTGTAACTTAATTTGAACCTTAAATAAAAGTTCTAAAAAATCAAGATCATGAGACATTTTTTGCGAGATCTGAATCAATTCTAAAAAACATTTTTTGAAACTTTTGTTTTGATAGTACGCTTGAGCCGTTAATAGCATGATTCCTCTTTCAGTATATTCATCCTTGAACGTACTGAAGTATTTAAAAAGCAATCATGATGCCAGCTGAATTCGAATTTGATGGATCTAAAGCTCGTGAAAGATGATCTTGTTTGACTGTCGAGTCATAAAATTGACCTAGGATTTATTTTCCTAGGCCCTTTTTATTTTTAGAGACCTACATCGTTGTGGACTTATATCCAGTCATGGCGCGCCGAGCCCCTCGAACTGACTTAAGCTCAGTAATAATATTATTTTTTAATTTTTCAATTAAACTGATTATCTGAACGTCCTGCTCCACAATCCGATATACAAAAATATCTTTAACCCGCAGACACTCTTTGACCGCCGCTTGGTCCTGACTTGATATGGCCGTATTCATGGCAACCTCATCGTCATGAGTCCGTAATAATTCTGCATCAATATACTTGATGATTTTCAGTATATCCTCACGCTGGTTATAAAAATATTCTACATTTTCAAACTGCGATGCAGAAAGCTGCACTAATTGCTTTTCGTTTAAGGAGTAAAATTTCTCCAAAAAGTGATTTTTCTCATTGAGTAGTTGTATCGTCTTCATTAGGCTGCCCCTCCGTTTTGGTCGTTTTCATTTTTAGTTTTGTTTATAACTTGATTCCATCCATCGTACAGATTCTCGAGCACCTTCACGCAAGATTGAAGCGCTTCGATATTACCGGTCATGTTTGCTTTGCTATACTGATCCAACAAGTAGTTATAAAGTTGATCGAGCTGCTTCGGCAAATCTCCGGCCACGTTATGATTTAATGAGGCTTGAAACTCTAAAATAATATCGTAAGCTTTTAGAATATTTTTTCCTCGATCGGAGATATTATTTTCCTGAGCCGCTAAAATTGCGGTTTTCGTAAACCGAATAGCCCCCTCATAGAGCATCAGCATAACTTGTTCTTTCGATGCACTTAAGATCGCTGTCTGTTTATATCTTTTATACGCATTTGACATTTATTTCTCTCATCCTTTCATTAACCATTCCCATTGCCTCCAAAGGCTCCTGCTTGACCTTTGATTTTCGACATTGATTCTTCCATATTTGCGAACTGTTTTCGTAATTGATCTTCTCTTTTTCCTAAAGCCCGCTCTTTACGATCTAACTGCTCATCCATTTGCTTGATCCGCTTTTGGTAAGTCGTCTTGCGTGCACCGATGGCACCCGTATTCGGATCGGTCATTTCTCGAACCGATCGAACTAAATTAGGTATAAATCCAATATCAACATTATTGCCGCGCAAAAAATTAACTACATCTTTAGGATCGGTATTAACCATTTTTTTGAATTTTTCAGTGTTAAAATTTAAAGTTCCATTCCGATTAAATTCAACCCCTAATTCGATGATGCGTTTGATATTACTATTAGTAGCTTGCGGAGTTTGAATAATATTGCGGAGTTTATTTTCAGCTTGGCGTGTGAAAGATTCTCCGCCTAAGGGACCTAATCGCTCACGCCCCGATTTATCCGGCGTTAACTTAGCCTGACTCTGAATAAAGCCCAGTGCTAAGTTGTATGAATCCACAAAGCCTTTAACTTTTTCCGATATAATATCGTAATTTTCCGAAACTCCTAAACGGATCTGTTGGCCGGGCTTTGCTTGTTTCAAATCCACCGTCATCCCAGGAACTAAATCTTTAATGGTATTTTCTGACACTTCAAATTCTTGCCCGTCTAATTTAAATTTTGCATTCTGAGCTGGAATTTCATTTTCAAACTGTAAATCCATGTCCCCGTCTAATAAATAGCACACAGGAAATTTTACATTGTTATCTTCTCCCGTTGTGGCTCCGGAAACTTGCAATTTGAAACCCCGGTCTTTATTATTGACGTCATTGACCACCGTCGCTTTAACATCCACATTCGATAAATTAATCTTTTCGGCAATTTTTTCTAAAGTCGATTCTTCCCGGGAAATATAAATTTCTTTTTCACCATCTTTAGTTTGAAACTGGATATATCCCGTGCCGGCTTCGGTTTCATTTTTATCCGGAAATCCTCCGGAAACCACGGACGGCTTTTCTGCAAGCTGTACCACTTCCATGGTCCACTGGCCTGGTTCGGCGACCTCGGGGTCCACCGTACCGGTGATATTTTCCGGAAAACTTGAAGAGAATTTTTTATCCACGAAACCTTTTCGGCCCATTAAACTTGAAAGATTTTTTGTGATGTCATTGATCTTAGTTTCAAAATCTCCGACCAATTTGACTTTATCTTCGATTCCCACTTTTTTTTCTTGGATTTGTTTCAAGGGCGTGCGTTCAGCTTCGATCACTTGATCGACCAGATTGGGTGGTAATCCACTTGCTAAGCCGCCTATCTTGATGCCCACTGTTAATCCTCCATGAGCCTTTATTATGGCAGGAGAATTAAAAAAAGCGTGAGTCAATTGATTGTCCTTAGACTTTCACTACGGGAGGAATTTTTGTCCTAGGCTTAGGAATGAGAATGGGGAAAAGTCTTAAGCGATTTTCTTTAAAAGCTGGCCTTTGTTTTTTTCGACTGAACCTTCGTCTGAAAAAAGATCCCACATATCGAATTCGGAAATGGTACGTATAACTTCGTCTGATGTATTCGTCACTTCGGCGTATTTGATTTCTTCAATCACCACTTTTTTGGCGGTCCAGTTCATTTCCAGCATAAAACTTTTTTTGCTTAATGTTTTAAGGGCTTGCTCGAACTGCTCCTCAGTCATGGCCTGCTTTTTTTTATTTTTGTTATGAAAGTATTGGGCATTGGCATCACGATCCGTGGTGCTATCTGATTTCAGCGTCTTTTCCGTCTTGAGCGGAACCGCGGGGATAGAGATGGAATTAAGTCCTTTGATATTCATATAAGAGATATCGGATCGAATTGAGAAAAGCTTTAATCTAAGACCTTGGACTATGCTTTTTTGATGGCGTAACCCATGTATGAAAGCAGTAAACTTTTTGTGAATTCAAACTTCAGGCCCTGAGGAACGATTCCGGTGAAAATATTCTTCAGCGGAATGGTGCTAAAAATAGGCTTAATCCCGATCATGTCTTTGGATATCATCCCCGCCTGCATACAATAATTTGAAAGTTCTTTCGGTTTAATAAATAAATTAATGACGTGGAGATGTTTTGGAGTATTTTTAACAATCCATTCCACTAATTTTATAATGACCAAATGAGCCAGAATATTTCGATTGAATGTGTGAAAAATAAAAAGTCCATTCGGCTTCAAAACCCGCGAAAATTCTTTAATCACGGCCGCCGGATCTTCGACGTGTTCTAAAAAATCCATCGCGGTCAGAACATCAAAAGTTTGGTCAGCAAACGGTAATTTGTACGCATCAGCCGGAAGATACTGCACACTTTTGGTTACGTCATAATGAGCCGCTACTTTGAGACTTTCTTCTGATAAATCCACGCCGGTCACTTTAAGTTGAAGCTTTCCCAGTTCATTACTTAAAAACCCTGCCCCGCAGCCGACATCCAAAACCGCAGTCGTTGGATTTAATAAACCGTGATCTTTGATACGTTCAATTATCCACGGCGTCTTCGTTTTTGATTCAGCTCGAAGTAGCGCCACAGGATCATCATGGGCTTCATACCAACGATCACCATAGGTGTCATAAACACCGTTATTTACTTGAGGTTGATCTGATTTTTTTTGTTCCATAAGGGACTCCAGTATAAAATTTGATAAAGCATAAACAAAAAAGTGACAATTGGTTGCACCAGTAAGAATTCAGGATAGGTATTTTGTTTCCAAATTAAACCCGCGGCTAAAAAAGTAACTGGGTGCAAAACAAAAAGCACTGCATGTAGCCAATTTTCCCGGGCTTCACATCTTTCGGTATGAACAAATTCATCTTTGGTAATAAATAAACTCGAGAAGGCGCAAAGTGCGATATAGATTTTTAAATTGGCATCAGTCGGAGCCGCGTAAAAAATAAAAAGATAACAGCTGAGCACCGTTAATGTATCAAACGGATGCCCTATTCTTTCCCAAAGTGGAAGGCCGCGTTTTCGGTGAAAATAAAATTCATCAAAAAACATCGCCACCGCTTGCAATCCAAAAGGAATAAATAAAAAGTCCACTTAGCACACCTCAAAAACAGAGCCAAATAAAGTCAGGCCAGGCCCGAAGGCATAACTGACGATTTTAGTTCCTGCAGGATAGTCGTTGTTTAGAATTTCATTCCAAACATGCGGCAGAGTGGCTGAAGACATGTTACCTCGTTCGAAAAGAATCTTTTTAGATTCTAAAACTTGTTCATTTTTCAACTCGAGCGTTTCTTGAACGCTTTCGATAATTTTAGGACCTCCGGGATGAATCGCAAAAACTGATTTCAAAGCCGCTTCATAAGTTAAACCGGCTTTCGAAAAAAGTTCGCGCGAGAATATTTTAAGCTCGGTTTTAATTTTATCCGGTACGTCCCGAGATAAATTCATTTGCATGCCCCAGGGCGCGGGAATCCAGCTCATGTCTTGCTGAGAATCGGGAACTACTTTTTCTAACAGCGCGATCACTTTCAAATTTTTCGAGGACGCATTTTTTTCACTTGAGGCCGTGTATTTAACGTGTCCATCGGCAAATAACGTTTGCACAATCATTTGCTCCGGGCTCTGGGCCATGGGATTCATGTGAAGTCCGCACATTTCAGTGTGAACAATGTCCGTGGTAAATCCAGGAAGTTGAACACTTTCCGCCATGACTAAGCTTTTAGCCAAGCGGACTGCCGGCATGGCTGCATAACAACCCATATGATAGGCATGAGTAATGTCCGTCGATTGATTCCAGTTCGGTTCCGTCACAATTTTCTGGGCCGCACTAGGGGAAATATATCCGGTGCACGTCACATGAATAATATGGTTTGGGCGGGACATTTTTTGTGTGACGTCGTAAAATTTTTTAAAAACAGCATAAGCTTTTTCGCTAAAGAACAGAGATCTTTCAGTGATATCAGCACCACTGTTTTTTTGATCCGTCACTTTGTAAATAATGTTCTTTTCAAAATCTTGAGACAAAATATCGTCGGATTCCAGATAGCGCTGGGAAATCTGAGAAGATTTAACTCCATAGCGGCGAAACAGTTTTTCAATGAGATCAGGATCAATAAGATCAGAATGAGCCTTTTTGGATTCGGCTAACTGATGGCACTTTATAATCCAATTTAATAGGTCATCTTGTGCAATACAATTTTGAGGTTTTTCAATTTGAAACCGATTCAAAAAAACCGAAGCCATGATGAACTCTCCTAGCCATTCAACAATTGAATTTAGAATGACAGGTGGACTCTACCCGAGGGCTTAAAGAATATCCAATTTTTTCTTCAAATCGACTGTGGCTGATCATGCAACATGGAGGAATCAATTCTTTTTTACAAATAAAAAACGGAGACGCCTTTTAAAGGCTCTCCGTTTGGGAATGACCAGGCTAATTTCGTAGTAAATTATCCTAATAATTTTAATGCTAATTGTGGTAACTGGTTAGCTTGCGCTAAAGCTGAAGTCGTACCTTGTAACATGACGTTGTTACGAGCTAATTCTGAAGATGATGCGGCAACGTCTGTATCGCGGATACGTGAATTTGCTGCGCTCATGTTTTCATTCATGGTACCGATCACGTCAACTGTTGAAGCTAAACGATTTTGCATAGCTCCTAAGTTAGCTCGTGAACCATTCACGTTTGATTGTGCTTTATCTAAAGCGGCTAAACCTGCACGAGCGCCTTCTTTAGTTGCGAAATCTAAATCGCCGATTCCTAAATTGTCGGTCGTTACGTTTGTAGTTGATGAATCGTAAGCAATCCAATCTGTTTTTTCATTTGCTCCAGTACCTACGTGGATATCAAGAGTTCCACCAGTACCGTCTAATAATTTTCTTGAACCGAATGTCGTTGATTCCGCCACACGTTGAACTTCGGCTTTTAATGAATCAACTTCTTTTTGGATAAATCCACGTTCTTGCTCACCGATCGTGTCAGAACCTGATTGGATACCCAATTCCCTTAAACGAGTAACGATGTTTGATACTTCGCCCATAGCTTGTTCCGCTGTTTGAATCATCGAGATACCATCGTTGGCATTTCGTGATGCTTGACCTAAAGATCTCACCTGAGATTTCAAGTTTTCAGAAATTGCTAAACCGGCAGCGTCATCACCAGCTTTAGTGATACGTGATCCAGTTGAAATTTGAGCCATACTTTTTTGTTGCTCGCGGATATTTGTAGACATTGAACGTTGTGCGTTGATAGATGCTACGTTTGTTGAAATTCTCATTCCCATGTGTGATACCTCTTCTGTTTGCAGTCGCGTCGTTCTACGTCGCGAAATTAGTTTTTTGATCTGCACTTTTCCGCTTGGTCCTTCGTCAAAACTTTGAAGCAATCACTCTTCTCATTTTTCCAGACCATCCAGTCGAGTCTCGATCAGTTACTTACCTATCGGCGAGGCCAGTTGAGGCTTTAGGCTCGTCCTGCAGAACTAGACCTTTTTCAACGCATAACTAGACCTACGTATTGAAACTTAGACTTACAAACTGGTTTTTTCGGGACCATGGTCTGGGTTTTACTCGACGTTTTCCAGATCAACATAACGTCAAGGCAAGGGGATATTAGACTTTCAACTAATAGACTAAAGACTTCGTAGACTAAAATCCTATCTAGTCTGCGTTAAAGCATGGCCGGAAAGCCGCACGGGACAAGAGTCTTAGGACGTTAGTGACGACAAGCACAAAATAAAAAACCACTCGGATGAGTGGTTTTTAAAAATAAAATAAAATTTCTATATGTTAGAACTAAGGAATTACTGGTGCTTCAATTAATTTCATTTTGAAAACAATCGGATCAGATCCTAAAGCATCAACAAAAACGGGAACCGCCACTCCGTCAGTAGCGCGAATTGTTTCATGAGTTACTTCTGTAATATCCATTCGCACTTGGGCCGTTGGTAAAAATTCCATCGGGCAAATTACATCAGAGGTCACTTCGTTACCGGCTTCAGCATATTTTCCGGTGCAACCTGGTGCAGGGGTTGTAAAATCAGGAGTGGTTAAATTGAAAATTAAACTCTGATCTGCATTCAAAACTAAATCAGCCATGACTGTCTTTGTTTCGATATCCCAGCCTTGATAATGACCCGGTTCCATCTTAGCAGCGAAAGCGACCGTCGATAAAAGACTCAGGAAAACCCATAAACTTTTCATAAAAACTCCTTTAAGATGGACGAGTTCTACCAGAAGCTGGTCACAATCCAACATATAATAGAGTTACTAACCTACCATTTTGAATTTCAAGTGTTATTTTTGACTAAATGAAGGGCACATCGTGAAGAGAGTACTATGCT
>JACMMZ010000246.1 GCA_014378775.1 Pseudobdellovibrionaceae bacterium | reverse complement strand
CTTTATGCGCTTTCAGCGTGATCATTTTTCGAAAAAAATTACCAACAGCCGAGCGCTCTTACAAGGTTTGGGGTTACCCGATCATTCCATTATTATTTGTAGGATGCGCGATTTTACTTTTGATTAACACGATCATCACCAACCCCACGTCGACCGCTATCGGATTGGGTATCATCGCTCTTGGCTGGCCGGTGTATCATTTCTATTTCTCGAAAATCAAAGCTTAATCGCCAATCCATCTTTTAAAGCCGACCTGGCTGATTTTATGGCCGGGATTAATCCGATTAGAATTCCTGAAATAAATATAACGATTAGATAAATTACTTCGGTGTATGTCAGAATTGATCCGGTAAAATAAAATCCAAAGGTTGTTTCTAACCAGCCTGATAAAAAATAAAACGCTATAAATTCGAAAGCTAGTCCGGCTGATAGTCCCAAAATTGTAAGTAGTGCGCTTTCAAAAACCAGAAGCGATGCGATTTGCATTGGACCTGCTCCGATCGATCTTAAAATCGACATTTCTCGACGTCTTTCATTAAGCCCGGCTAATAATGAACTCAGCATCGAGACTAATCCAATCGCCAGGACCATTAGCGAAATAATTTGCAGCACCGTCTCTATTTGTCCTAAAGAGTTCCAAATTTCAGAAAGTGTCGCACCGGGAA
The DNA here is from genome assembly GCA_014378775.1 of Pseudobdellovibrionaceae bacterium. GTDB lineage: Bacteria > Bdellovibrionota > Bdellovibrionia > Bdellovibrionales > Bdellovibrionaceae > Pseudobdellovibrio. The sequence goes on along the minus strand of JACMMZ010000246.1, from coordinate 2,674 downwards.
TAATCGCCATCAGGGGCTCTTCGGAATATTCGTTGACGAATCTTTGTAAGCTCAGTGTTTGGATTCTGGATTTTGTTCTTAAAAAAAATGCCGTAATTTGATCAATTTTTAAATTTTCTTTTAAGATTTTATCTTGTTGAATTGACGCCTTATTCGGAGCCTGGCCATTTTTCCAATCCATGTGGATGGCTTCCATGCCGTAAAGCGAAATATAAACGGTTTGATCAATGGCCGTGCCGGTCGGCTTCAAAATACCGGTAATTTTAAACGGTTTATCATCGTGTTTTTGAATTCCTTCACCTTTGGTTACGCCGTGGGTGACGATCACTTGATCACCTAAATTATAATTTAATTTTCTTTGAACTTGGCTTCCAACCACCACATCCCAAATTCCTAAGGCGGGATTTCCCATTTGAAATTCAATTTTTTGATCACCACGAAATTGGTAATGTTGATAGAAATTTTCATCAGTTCCAATGACACGAAAACCGCGGTGACTGTCACCCAGAGAATAGGGAATCGTCCATTCGATTATTTGATTTTTTTTAAGTTCCTCATAACTTTTCCACGAGATATTATTTGAGGCATTTCCCATGTTAAAAACGGTATAAAGAATAAGATTAAGTGGTCCGGTCCGAGCCCCGACAATTAAATCGGTTTGACTAATAGCATTGGTAAAACCATCGCGAGCCACGCGGCGAGTTCGTTCCACTGAAAGCAACAAGGCCACACTCAGCGCGATGGAAATGATGGTTAACGTTGTGGTGAAGGCCCGGTTACGCATTGATTTCAAGGTCAGTTTAAGAAAAATCATGGGGTCACCTGATTAATTTCATTAAATTCAATGGATCGATCAAACTTGGACTTCAAGGAATGATCATGACTGACGAAAATAAGCGTGATTTTTTTCTCGCTACAAATTTCAAATAATAATTTCAAAAATTTATCGCGGTGATCAAAATCTAAAGCACTGGTTGGCTCATCGGCTAAAATTAATTTGGGTTGACTGATCAAAGCGCGCGCTACCGCTACCCGTTGCTGTTGACCAACCGATAATTGGCCGACATTTTGATAAAGCAAATCAGCGATTCCCAATTTTTCACAAATGGACTTCACGTCTTGTTGAATATTTTCGGTATTTTTAATTTTTCCGTTTAAATGAAGCGGCAAAGTGATATTCTCGAAAATATTTAAATAAGGAAGTAAATTAAAATTCTGGAATATATAGCCGATGTTTTTCGATCGGAATTGATCTTTTTCGGATGGGGTCAACTTTGACATCGAAATTTGATCAATCATCACTTCACCGTGATTAAAATTGAGAACTCCAGAAATAATTTCAAGCAAGGTACTTTTTCCACAGCCGCTGGGGCCATGCAGAAATATTTTTTCTCCCTGATTAATTTTTAAATCAGAAATATCTAATAATGTTTTAGTTAAGTTAGAAAATGAAAATTTCAGATTTGAAATTTCGATGAATGAACTCATTTGAGATCTATAACGCTTTCCTTGTTTGTGATCTCGATCGTTTTTTGGAAGGCATCGATTAGAATCGTTACATCTAAATCATTAAGATGCTCATGCCGAGAAAAGTTAAATTTGACACGAGAATTGATGAGAGGTTTCTTACATTGAACATTGTAAGTCGCGACGAAATTAGAATGACTGGAAGTCTTACCTTCCATTTTTTGCTCGACCTTATCCGGCGAGAGAACACAGCCCAAGGCAGAATCAAATTGAAGCATTTGATCGAAATCTTTTTGAAATGATTTAATCGCCTGGGCCACAACTTTTTTATCACTATTCGTTTTTGGAGCGTATTCAAAACCTAAAATACTTTCTGCGGCTACTTCAAATTCGATCCGTCCATTTAATCCATCGAAGGCGATCGACATTTTACCAGCGCCGTGCGTATGGGCTAAATGCTGCCGATGCTGCGCATTCGCAGAAAAAACACTGAACGCTAAAATTAAGTTCACCCAAATTTTCATTTTCAATTCCTATCTTAAATTTCGACTTCTTAATCTGACGTTTTCGCCACGTGACCATCCGTGAACCGTGGATGACTGTGTGTTGCGCCAGTAAATCATCATCACGATACCGATCACAAACATGACGATACTCAGCCACTGTCCACGAGTTAAGCCAAATAACTGAAAACCGATTTGCAAATCAGGCATGCGAAACATTTCATTAAAGGTTCTCATGGTCGCATAACAAAGGATAAATGATCCCGCGATAAATCCCGGATGACGAGATTTTCGAGCTAAGAAAAACAAAACAGTAAAAGTGATGATGCCCTCGGTGACCGCCGCAAATAATTGCGAAGGGTAACGATAATCTAAAAACGGTGCGATAGCCTCTTTGACCCCATTGTTACCCGTTTGTATTTCTGCCACAATTTTATTTAAGGTGCTGTACACTTGATCGCGTGAGACTTGATTGGATCTAAACGAACCCATCCACTCAAGCCACTGTGACCCAGTGACATTCACTTTTTCTACCACCGGAGATAACGTGGCTAAGCGGTCAAATTCATAGCCGGGCCAATTTAAAATATCGGTCGGAAACTTCACACCGTAGGCAAAATCCGCCGGCGCTACGCGACCAACCAGTTCTCCATTGATGAAATTGGCAATGCGTCCAAAAAAAACTCCGACCGGGCCGACAATTG
>JACMMZ010000245.1 GCA_014378775.1 Pseudobdellovibrionaceae bacterium | reverse complement strand
GGTTTCACGACCGGGGGCCGAACAACGAACACCTTCACGCAGCCTGTTGGCGCACTCGAATTTTTTTTCAAAAAATGCGGCATTGGGCGGAGCTTCCGCGGTAGATAAGATTCGAAGTGATAACGGACTGTGTGGATCGTAAAGGGCCCACGCTACATGTTCATTTTTGCTATCGATAACTTGCGCCAGCTGAGCGACATCAACCTTCGGAGACGGCGCGGTGACGTTATCGGCATAAACCCACGGGTGACCTTGTAAAATTGTACGACGTAAATTACGAGAAAGTTTAATTTTTAACCGTGCCACACAAATTCCTTTGAAGGATTCGTCATAGCATGAGCCTACCAGTGTGTTAAGCAGTACTTTTCACAAACCTGAGAGGGGCCGGGGTGCTGAGCACCGTCTACGGTAGCTTCATAATCTTTGATTTCGAAGTGAGTTTTGACCTTACAATCGGTTATATCGTCCTGCTCTTTACTCCAGGCTACGTATTTTGTTGTAGGAACGTCAGTTTCGGCTGAAATACGACATCCCAGGTAGCAGTGCTTCACTTTATCTTTTGAAAATTTTTCAGTTTTTTTGATCTCAGCCTTGTAAACAAGAAAAGCCCGACTTAATGAAAAAGGATCCGGCGTGACTTTATTAAATGTCGACCAATAGAGTCGATGTTCTTCGTAAATTTTTTCTGAAACGTAAATTTTATTTGTTTTGTAATTAATTTCGGTTTTCCAACAAGCAACGTTTGGATTATTTTGGGCCTGAGCTAAAGCCGAAAAAAAATAGAAAATAGCGCTGATCAGTTTTACCATGTTTCAATTGTACGAAATTAAAACCGAGAGTAAAGTCTATTTATGCCGTCAGATTTTAAAAAGCTTATCAGCGCGCGTTTTCTTTTTACTTTTGCGGTCCAGATGCAGGCCGTCGTTCTAGGCTGGAGAATTTATGAACTTCTTAAAGACCCACTATTTTTAGGCCTTATCGGATTAGCTGAAGCCATTCCGGCCATTGGCTTGGCCCTTTACGCCGGCTACTTGGTTGATCGAATGCGGCCATTGCTGGTTTACCGCCGAGTCATGTACATTAGTTTACTATCCGGTCTGGTGGTTTTGGCCGAACATATTTTTGCCGCGCAAATTCCCCTTCAACTACAGGCGGTTCTACTTTACCTGGCGGCTTTCCTAACCGGGATGGCGCGATCATTTTCACAACCTGCCGTTTTTGCGGCTCTTCCCAAGTTAGTGAAACGAAATCAACTGATGCGCGCCACAGCTCTTTCAAGCTCTTTCATGCAAGTGGCCCGCGTGGTGGGCCCCGCAGCAGGAGGATTAGTTTTTGGTTTTTTCGGAGCAATTTGTTCATCAAGTATTGTTTGTCTTCTTCTTTTAGCAGCTAATTTCACCATGTTTTCCATAAAAAAAGATATCGCACCTCCGGAACAAAAATCAAAACACGCCTCGATCAAAGATGAATTACTTTCCGGCGTACGATTTGTTTTTAAACATTCCATTTTATTTCCGGCCTTAACTTTAGATATGATTTCGGTTCTTTTCGGAGGAGTAACGGCTTTGCTTCCAATTTTCGCCAGTGAAATTCTTCTGATTGGTCCTGAGGGACTTGGGGTACTCCGAGCTGCTCCGGCCGTGGGGGCTACCGTGATGAGTCTTTATTTGTCGCGCTCGAATGGGATGCGGACCGGAAAATGGCTTTTGTCATCCGTTACGGGATTTGGAATTTGTATTTTATTATTTGGTGTCAGTCGTAATTTTTATCTCTCACTGTTTGCATTAGTTTTAGCCGGAAGTTTCGATAGCATCAGCATGGTGATACGATCTGCAGCGGTCCAATTGACATCGCCTGATGATATGCGCGGTAAAATATCCGCCGTGAATTCGATTTTCATTGGCTCGTCGAATGAAATTGGAGAACTTGAATCAGGTTTGGCCGCTAAATTATTAGGTACGGTACCCGCGGTGTATGTCGGTGGAATCATTTGTTTGATGACGGTCGGAGTGATTTCTATTCTTTCTCCGACTTTACGAAATATGGATTTAAAAAAACTAGAAGAAAATGCGACTTAAGATTCGTCATCTTTGATTTGTTTTTTCTTCCGTTCATCTAAATAAACCAGGTAAATTTCTTCGACCCTTTTGCGCGCCCATGGCGTGCGACGTAAAAATTTTAAGCTCGAATCAATGCTGGGGTCCACAATAAAACAACGAATTTCGACCTGGCAGCCGAGTTCTTCCCACCCGTAGCGATCAACTATTTTACGCAGCATAAATTCTAATGTTGTGCCGTGAAGTGGATCATTAGATTTCATTTAGGACTATTTTACGTTGACGGTAATCGTTTGACTTAATTTTTCACCATTTGATCGATGAGCCCCGTCCGCGAACTGCAAAGTCAGGGTATGCTTTCCTGGAGAAAGGGTGAATTCCGCTTCCAGCTGCGCTTTGCCGTAATGAATATTCTTTTCATCGGCGGGAATTACCATACCTTCTGGAGTAAATGCCCCATCAACAATAATATGATAATGACCCGCTTTTTTATTATCGACGTCTTCACCGGCTGGTTTAACCACTAAGCCTGATTGTGCAAACTTGACTTTGAATATTTTTGATACGGTTTCGTTATTCTTCGGTGTTACAAAATAGATTTTTTGTTTGGCCGCTTGGGTCATTGAAAAAAAAGTTGTGAATGAGACAAACAATAATAATTTTTTGAGCATGTTATTTCCTTTTTGAAGTGAATGTAAATTTAAAATAGTCGACTCAGACTCTGATGTCATTTCATTTTTGATTGCATCTCAGCTCTCCTTATAACCATAATAAGCTATGAATACGGCAATTTTAAGACTCATGGTAGGCTTCAAGCGCTTTAAAGAAAAATATTTCCAGGCTAATGATTTAGATATTTCTTTGTATTCACGTTTGGCTTCCACCGGCCAGACACCAAAAACATTATTTATTGGCTGCAGTGACTCACGGGTTGATCCCGCCATACTAACCAGTTCGGCGCCGGGTGATCTTTTTGTTATTCGAAACGTGGCGAACCTTGTGCCTCCGTGCGAACACTCCACTGAAGGAGTTCGGGGTACCAGTTCGGCCATTGAGTTTGCCGTGATGAATTTGAAAGTCGAAAATATTTTGATCTTGGGTCACCGTCAGTGCGGCGGAATTCGAGCCTTGATGAGTAATAAGCCCATGGAATCCAGTTTTATTGGTCAGTGGATGAACGTTGCTGCGGAAGCTCGAATTGAAGTTTTGAAACAACATCCTCACGGAGACGAAGATACATTATGTCGTGCTGCCGAAATGGAATCGATCAAGGTATCCATGAAAAATTTAATGACTTTCCCTTTCGTCCGCGAAGCGGTTGAAGCCAAAAAGCTGAATATTGTGGGGCTTTATTTTGATTTAGAGCGTGGCGAACTTTGGCAGTACGACGAAGTATCAAAGATTTTCAAACCTCTTGAAATATAAAATAGAGATTATTTATTCTGGTTTAAGTAGTTTGTCCTCTGAGGGAGGTTGACTTTTCTTTTCGATTATTTCTGGAGTTTTCCTCGTATATTTTTCCTTGAACAAATATTTTACCGCGAGCATTAGCCCATAATGATCTGCATTTTCATGCGATTGGCTGGTAACAGACAAAGCATAGCGTGCATCGGCGACGACCGAGATCTCTTCATTGCTCCAGACTTCGGATTGAATTGAAAAATCAAATCCATATTCCGTTTTGTCACGAGCTGATGTCGTAAGTTCGGTGCCCGGTGCAAAATCAGTATGAATAACTTTTGTATCGTCCATCGGATAAGCAGAATAAAAACCTAAAGCTCCAGATAAGTAAGGCGTCGCCCACCGACGATATCCCATTGAAGTATGCATGACCTGTGTTTGCTCAACCTGAGTTTTACCAAATTCATCGCGCGAATAAAGTTTATTCATATGGAACAAGGCGATTTCTAAACTGCCTTTATTGTCGATGTCACCATTCATAATGAGGCCCAAATCCCCATGATATCCCGAAATGACCCCGTTTGGCGTTTCCGGAAAAACGGTTCGATAGATAAACGATCCTGCTGTAATTGTAATATTGCCGTCAGACGCATCATAAGCGTAAACTGAAAAGCTAAAAATAAATGTCAGAATAATCAAAAGAAATTTGTGATTCATCATGATGCCAGCTTAAGATTAAGATCAGACAGAGTTCAATCATTTTTTGGAGCGTTTTTGAGAAAATATTTTTTAATTTTTATTTTACTGCTTTCGCATCTATCGTTTGCAAACGATGAAGTAACCGCGTCGGAAGAAGATTCGAATTCACCCAAGGATTCATGGACGCAACGGATGATCAAGGGCAACATCGCTGCTGCTGAGTGGTTTGATAGTATGGCCGAGGGTATCGATTTATATTTGGCCGGCAAGCGGCTGACCAAAAAGAAAAACAACTCCAGAGTTCGATTCGAAGAATTAATAAACTCTAATGAAGGACAACTCGTCACACATGACTTCAGCATCGGCTTACAGCTGCGATTACTCAATCTTGAAGAGTATTGGCAGGTTAAGTTCACATCTTACGATGAACTTGAAGAGAGGCGCCGATCACAAACTCCTTATTTAAGACAAACAAATCGTGAAGAAAACTACGGAGCGACCATAGGTATTTTCCGCAAGCTCGGGAATGTAAGAACCGCATTTCAACCGCGTGTGGAATTAAAAGATCCTTTAAGTGTTTCTCACTCTTTGACCTTTGAAAGTATTGCAGAAATGGAATCTTATTCCATGAATCCTAAAATCGAGCTCTATGCGGTCGCCGATAAAGGGACTGGCGTTTACTGGGCACTGAATTTCAATTTTAATATTAACAAAAGCTATTCTTTCACTTTAATCAACAATGGCGACTATATTTCTCAACTTCATCTTGAATCTGTCACCAACGGTTTTTCATTTCAGCACGTTTTGACCGACACCACCGCTATTTCTTACGGCACTAACTTCTTTTCTAATAATCGCCCGCATTATCACCTTGAAGGTTTTAGTTTCTTCTTCAGCTGGAATCACACCATCTATAAAAAAATCTTGGATTATAGTTTAACTCCGCATTGGGACTTTTCTCGGGATGCAAATTGGCATGGGCGCCTGGGACTGGCGCTTAATTTAGGGCTCAGTTTCTAAAGAGCCGATCCAGGTTCCACGAATCTGAGATAAAAATTTTACTTTGGGTAAAGAAATATCAAAATAATATTCTTTTTCTATTATTTCTTTCAGCTCACCTCGGACTAAAAAATAAGCTTTTCCGTGCTCTTTTAAAGAATTTTTCATAAAATAAAGCATTTCGGTCCACGTCGAATCGATAAAAAAACGACATCGATTCTTGAATTCACTGTTTGAAAGGGTGCCTTGGGATTTTATGAAAAATGGTGGATTGGCCAGAATCAGATCGTATTTTTTATATTCTTTTATATCGGCATAATTTTTTTCAATCCAGTTGAGAACTAAGTTTTGCTCTGCAAAACTTTTCTGTAAGGTAAGCTTATTTTTTTCAAAATGATCACGGTAGACTGCTTGAATTTCTAAAAAATCACTTTCTCCTTGGAAACTCGAATTTTTTAATTGGTGAAAGAGTAAATCCATCCCAACGATTCCGCAGCCTGCGCACAAATCAAGGATTTGATAGTCGGGCTGTTTGATCTCATTTTGATGTCGTTCAAAAATTTCTCGCGCTAAAAATACTGAATCATGACTAAAGCGGTAAGCTTCAGGCTGAGAGTAATTGAACGTAGGAAACAGATTCATGGTCGCCATCACTTGAAGTTATAATCTCATTTTAAAAGTGTCTCAATTTAAATCCCTGGACCTGAATCGTGATTTTAAGAAGATTTACCCCGATCTGGGGTGTAAACGGTTGATTTGAGGTTAAGTTTCGCTGATCCTGTCAATTATGAGTCGTGTTTTATTGATCGACAACGAAATCAAAAGCATCGATGAAATCAAAAAAATTCTTTTGAGCCTAGACCCTTTTTGCGTGATCGAAAGCTACGATTCTTTACAAAAATTCGAAAAAGATGCCATCGCTGCGGAGCCCGAATTTTTCAAATTTAATCTGATCCTGATCGAATATCAACTGGCCAAATTTAACGAATGGGAAGCAAAACTTTCCTATCTCAAATCGAAAGTCCCCGTCGAATCCGTTATTTGTTTTACCAGTTACGATGCACCCACCGTCAGCCGAAAATATATTTTGAACTTGGCACCATTTAACCTTTTGTACAAACCCTATGATCCCTTGATCCTCAAAGAATCGCTTAATATGGCTTTGAAAACGAGTGAAAACTTGAAAGAACAGATCAAACCTTTTGAAATGAAACCTCAGCCCTCGACGGCTTTTGTTGGAATTTTAAAAGATGTCGATATTGTTTCTATTTGCGATCTAGGGTTTGTTACGGAAAATACGACGCAGATTCCAATAAATAATTTTTCTAAATATTACAGCAAACTTTTTTCGCATGAAAAAAAGCAGAGCGTTTGGGCTCAGTGTATTCAAAGTGAACTGAAGCCCGGTACGACTGATACTTTTATAAGTAAATTTCATTTCGTGGGAATTGAAGCTGCAGTCCTTATGCAGCTGAGAAAATATTTGCAGGAAAATAAATCTCGACGAGCTAAAACCACGGTTTGGAATTTCGCTGACAATAAAATATCGCGCAAATTATCGATAGCTCTGATTAATGTTTCCGAAAGTCAGTCTCAGTTGAAAAAAGATATTGAAGAGCATTTCAAAAATGTCACTGTAGAAGTTTTAGTTATTGACGTTAAAACTTCGCCTGAACCAATGACAGGCGACTATGACTGCGTGATTAATCTTGACCCTGAGCTCGGAATCGATGCGCTCAAAGCCATGTTTAAGCCCGAGGTGGTCTGTTTGCTACTTGCTGAAAAGCCGATCACGGACGAACAATTTAAAGAACTACTTCCCGTGTATCGTGACATTTACCGTCTGCCGTTAGATCGATCCTACTTTTACAAAAAATTAAAGACTTTACTTGCGGATCTTCAATGTACTGAATTACCGGAAGTGATCAACATCACATCCAGTGAAAAATTTAAAGCCACAAACTTAGTGAAGCTTTCAGAAATATGTGAACTATATCTTATTTTTACTTACCACCGTGAATTACCGAAGCAGTCTTACCGCGAATTTGCGTTTATCACCGAAGATGAAAATCAGATGATTCAGCTTCCGGCTTTTTGTAGCTTTACGAAAAAAGCCGATCCCGAACCTGGAAGTCAGGTCTCGGGCTTCGAACATCAATTTAATTTTTGGGGAATGACCGATCATTATTTAAAACAAATTAGAGTTTGGTTACTTCACAATTACATTGAAAAAAATCAAAACGAATCGACTTGAACTTACCTAGCTTTTGAATTCCAAGTGTTCACGTTGACTCAGTTTTTGCTTGTGTTTTTCACCGGACAAAATGGCTTTAGTAAATCCGATCAATTGGACGAGCTTCGAATCATGGGATTTCCAGTAATCTACATTTTTAACGACAACCTTAACTAAACACAATTCAGGATCGTCGACTCCGCTAAACCAAGTTTTGTAAGAAGGATCCCAAAGTTCTTCCTTTTTAGCTCGATCATCCATGACCTCAGCAAATCCACTGGCTGATATAAAGGAAAAATCCTTCGTATTGGAAAAGGTCAAATTAACCAAAGCATAACTTTCAATTTGTTTTGCGATATCAGATGAATGACTGGCAAAAAACCAAAGCTCTCCGTCAAATTCTTTTTCTAAAATAGTCATCGGTCGACTGTGTATAAATGATCGATTTTCTAAGGTGGTGAACATGACAAATTTGACGTCTTTAATTAGTTCGGCAAATTGCTGTTCATCGTTGGCTAGGTTTTTTATTTCCTGCATAAAATCTCCTGGTTTAATTTTGTTCACTTTGCTTGAATCTGGCTTCGCAAGGCAAATATAAAATACTTTTCGCCTTTAATTGCATGCGAATTGAGGTATTTTGACCCAGTCGCCTTGGTTTGATTCGATTCAGGGGTTGGCCTCATTTCTGCTTAACTCTTAGTTTGTTAAACCTCTTGAAAGGAGATTTTATGGCAAGCGTAACAACAAATTCAAATATGGGGCCTCGAGAGACTCGATCAGCCAATACACCAATTTACTGGGGCGTCGGCATTTTAGCCGCCATTATTGTAGCGTTAGCTCTATTTATGCGCCCAGAAAAAATTTCGTCTTCTTCGTCCGCAACAGATCATACGCTCACAGCACAAACGCTCGACACAACTCCAAAGACGAATACTTCAACATCGCAACAAGTTGATCCCGCAACGGGCGCAGCTATTAAAGGTATGGCGACTGATCCTCGAACCGAGCGATTGCACAATGGAGCTAATTCACCTAATGGTGGAATTGCGCCTAACCCGCAACCTCTCGAAAATCAAAATTACGGTAAATAAATTTTATCGAAATATTTTCGGAAAAGATTTCCCTCAGGCATGAAACGATCAATGATGTTTTGTGCCTGAGATGTTTTCATTTTTTGAGCTTCATTAAAAAGATCTTCGTACAAATTACGAGTCGCGCCAACAGCTAACGAAGGAAAAGCTCCATCGTCAACTTCGCCAAACGCCACGATTAAAAATTTATTAAACAGTTCTTTCATTCCCTGATTATAAAATTTTTCATTTTCTTTTCCACGTAAGTCCGTGATTTTTTTTATTTCTTTCGTGGATAGCGGCGAATCACTTTCAAGACATTCTAATAGATTAGTAGCGTTACGTGATATTTGCGGATCACTAAAAAACGGTAAGTTCACACACACAAGTGCCGTGAACAATTCACGCGAAAAAAAAGTGGCCCGACCTTGGTACCATTTTGAATACACCACCGTTGTGCTGTCGGATAGATTCTTCATCAAACTCCACATTTCACCGACGCGGTTATCTCCGTTTTCATTCCACTCCCAGCGCATTGCTGTTCGAGGATAAAATTCTGACCATAAAGATCTGGGTTCTTTTTGATTGTTGACGGGAAAGACCAACAGAACTCCGCGCGAGTTAATTTTATCAACGGCTGCTTTTTGTTTCATACTTTAATATGAACACTGATAAGAAAAAATCAAGCCCTGGCAAAATTCCCAAAACTCTCCCTTTTCTACCCGCAGAAAACCGCGGAGTAGAATGAGATCGTTTTTGAGCTGGTCTATGCTTTGCAATTTAAGAAGTCATGACTATAGAGAAGCAAAAAAGACCATCACCAACGGAGGTACAAATGGCCATTCAATCAGGACAGCAATCAAACCAGGCGACGGAACAACAAAGACCCGCCGGACAAAAGCCAACATCTACTCGAGGCTTTGCAGCAATGGATGCTGAAAAACATAAAAAAGTTTCATCTCAAGGCGGACGGGCTTCACAACAGACTCAACATACCACCCGACAAACACAGCAAGACAAGCGTGCTCAATCTCCGATGACGGAAAATTTTTCACAGCAAAATAAACAAGAAAGCTCTACTGAATCGGCGGCAAGTATTCGAAACGTATCTAATCAAAGTACCGGACTAAGCAGTACAAGTGATGATTTTAAAAATAAGAATTAGGTTCTAGTGGCATTAAGTCAGCGATCTGGCTTATTTTATTCGACGTAGTCTGGTCTTATCCACTGAGGATCATCAACCTTCAAAGGATTGGTGCGTGCCACCAATCCTGTTTCTTTCCAAAGTTGATTTAATATAATGGAAAATGTCGCAGCACCATCCGCTAATCGATCTTTGGCAAGTTCCAACTGTACAGAGGCTCCCTTTGCAGTTCTTCCATACATTTTATCATTTTTTAAAACCTGTTCAACTTGAGAGACTGATCGCTCAACCGAAAGAAGAATTGTATCCATCAAACTTCCGTTGAATTGATTTAAAAAATTTCCGTTTTTCAAAAGTTTTAATGTTCGTTTTTGCACATCTGCGCGAATGGCTGTCTCATTTTTTAGAACAGAAGTTTCGAAATAAGCATGCAAACCTTTATTGCCAGTTAATTGTCCATCGTAATTAACGGTGACATGTAATGGCTGTGATAAATCACCAATGTAGTGTGACATTACACCAACATATTGTAAGGCTGATTTCACCTCGCCGGCTTTAAAAGCTTGAAAGGCTAACTGATAAAGTTGTCGAATTCTCCAAGGAGCGGTTCCATTAGTTAAAACTTTTCCTTCGGTGTATTTTCCGACAGCGGCTGAATAAGAACTCGGGAATGAAATAATTTGACTGAATTCAACCGGCTTAAAATAAACATCAACTTCAAACCAGTGCGTGGATCTTTCTTCAGCTTTTGTTGCTGGAGCTTTCCAAATACGGTCTGGTACAGTAGTCAAAGTTCTCAGAGGTTCGAGATTAGATTTCCAAAAGAGTTTTCCGTCTGTGGTCGAATTTGCCCCGGTATAAGCAACGATTTGATGTCCAATCGCTCCCCAACCAAATGCAGAAGATGAAGCTAGCACAATGAGAACAGAAATAATTCTTTTCAACATATCATTTTTCCTTCCGATGGAAAATGGGCGTTGTTTAAAACTAGCAATGCTTGTTCACGAACACAATTGCGACTTTTTTGAATCATTCCTAAGGCTTTATATTCGAGCAGGCCGAGATAACTTGGACTAAGGTCCAGTGGAATAACTCCGCGCTAAATTTTTATTTATGCCAAATTGACCCCGGCTATTGAGGTAAATGATATTTTATTTCTAAATTAAGATCGTCTAAAAATTTTTTCATCACTTTAAGCCGCTTTTCTCCTTCGATTTGGCCGGCATTAGTTTTTAAAGTATCGACGAGGGTAAATAATTTCATGTAAAAGTGATCCACTGTGAACAGACTATCATCTGCAGGCCGTGAATTGCAGAAGGGATCGTCTTCGGAGTAGAAAGATCTTTTTAATAATCCCGCCGTCGCAAAACACCGAGCGATACCAATAGCGCCTAAAGCATCTAAGCGATCGGCATCCTGGACAATTTGAGCTTCGATTGTCATAGGCGGTATCCCGGCACTGAAACTGTGAGCCTCAATCGCATGAGCGATTTCTTTCAAGTGTTGTTGCGGATAATTATGCTTTCTTAAAAATTCGATCGCGGCCCCTGCAGAAAGTTGTGAGGCGTGAGCACGACGGGGATCATTTTTAGCAATAAGAATCATATCGTGAAACCATGCTGCCGGTAAAACCACTTCAATTTTTGCTTTTTCTAGAACACATAGTTTTTTTGCGGTTTGCACCACTCGCTTAAGATGAAGTAGATCATGGGCGGGATCATCATTTAAAGAAACTTCAGACATTTTTTCTAAAAAAAATTTTTCAAATTCAGCAAGATTCATTTTATTAAGTCACTTTTTGAATTTGTTATTTTATACCACATGTACGCGTGGAAAAAAAAGGCGATGACCCATTTGACCCAAATGGCAGTCGCGCCGTGGGAATAGGCATAAATTCCAGTAGTGATAGCCGTTATAACGCCAAGTTTATGTAGATGAACTCGTCGCGGGACAATGATGGAAAATAAAAATAGTGCTGTTGATAACCAGCCGATAGTTTCCATTGCAATGTACGACATAAATAAAACTCCGTAGGGCATTTTTGTACAGGACTTTAATTTTATTGCATCCTAAACGGTTATAATCAAGCATTACAAATGTATTCGAGGCATCTATTTTGCTGCGTGAATATAAGTAACTCTAAAAAATAAATAGAAGGAAAACCAATATGAAAATACCTGTGAAACTGAAATTGTTCTGCGTCTACTTGTTATCCGCACTAATGACGCATATTCCTGATGTCGCGTTAGCTGAATCTGCTTCCACAATGAAAATGGTACCCACCAGCGTTGTCATGTCTGATCTAAATGCTGCCGATGCCAAAGCGAACATCGACAACTTTCTTAACCGTGACGATGTTCGTAAGCAGCTTGTAGCCAATGGAATCACGGCTGATGAAGCGGCTCTTCGGGTTGCTGCTTTGTCGCCTGCAGAAATGAAAAACTTATCGTCGCAACTTGAACAAGCGCGCGCCGGTGGAGATATTCTTTTAGCTATTTTAGTCATTGTTCTTATCATTTTCTTGATCCAACGGATCTAAATGAAATTTTGGGTCTTCGTACCGTTTGCGATGATGTTTTGTGGTTGCGTCAGCTCGACTAAACAAGCTGATGATCTGCTGCAAACATCATTTCAAGATTTTAAAAATCCCGTCCAAATTTCGAATGTTCCATTTATAAATCAGTCCGCCGGCCAATGTGGTCCGGCTACGCTGACCATGGCTTTTAATTTTCTTGGACTTGATGTCCATGTCGATGCTATTTCTCCGCAAGTTTACACACCCGGCATGAAGGGTACGTTACAAACCGACATGATTACAGCGACTCGCCGCCAGGGCCTGTTAGCTATTCCCATCGATAATCTAGATTCGCTTTTACGCGAAGTGAAAGCGGGTCACCCCGTAATCGTTTTTGAAAATTTAGCTTTAAGTTGGTGGCCGCAGTGGCATTATGCTTTAGTTTTCGGATACGATTTATCTGCACAAACAGTCACGATGCATTCGGGGCCGGAGAAAAATAAAATTTGGGACATCAGAAAATTTGAACGATCTTGGAAGCTTGGCGATTACTGGGGATTAGTGATTTTACCAGTTGAAAAATTATCGGCCACTGCTAGCGAATTAGTTCATGCCAATGCCGCCCTAGGATTAGAGCAAATCGGAAAAAAAGAGAACGCTTTGATTGCTTTTAAGTCGATACTGTCCCGTTGGCCAACAAGTCTGGCGGCATTAATTGGATTAGGAAATCTGGAATTTGAAAAAAAGAATTATAAACAATCCGTCACCTATCTAGAAATAGCTTCACGGGCTCACCCGACATCAGATGCCGTTCGTAATAATTTAGCCGTAGCACAAATGGCTTTAAAGAAAAAAAAATAAGTCACAAAGGCGTTAGATAGAGACCTGTGCGCCCACTTCCATCACCCGTTTTTTTGGTAATTCAAAGTAGTCGGTGGCCGGCAATTCATTTTTGGTCATGAAAGAAAATAATTTTTCGCGCCAAATCGCCATTCCTGGAATTTTCGTTGCAAAAATGCTTTCGTGTCCAATAAAGAAACTGGCTTTGTTTTTATCAAAAATTGGATTTGATTCTTTAATCATGTCGAAAACGACAGGTATGTTCGGCTTTTCTAAATAGCCGTACTTAATAATGGCTTGAAAACAATTTTCTCCTATTTTAATCACTTCAAAACGACGATCAAGTTCAACCCGCGGTTTATTCGTGATTTCCACCATCAGGAAAATCAGATTTTTTGGCACCGCCTTAAGATGTTCGGCGATATGGATTAAAGCCAACGGAGTGGATGACAAACCGCGCGCCATGAAAACTCCGATACTATCCGATCGATAAATTTCTCCGAGTTTAACTTTGGCTAAAAAGTCGACGATTGAAATATGTTTTCGTCTTAATTTAGAAAATAAAATTTGGCGTCCCCGTTTCCAGCTCGACATATATATAAATCCAATCGTACCTAATACTAAAGGAAACCAGCCCCCGTCGACAATTTTTAATAAATT
>JACMMZ010000244.1 GCA_014378775.1 Pseudobdellovibrionaceae bacterium | reverse complement strand
CTTTATGCGCTTTCAGCGTGATCATTTTTCGAAAAAAATTACCAACAGCCGAGCGCTCTTACAAGGTTTGGGGTTACCCGATCATTCCATTATTATTTGTAGGATGCGCGATTTTACTTTTGATTAACACGATCATCACCAGCCCCACTTCAACCGCGATCGGTCTTGGAATTATCGCGACCGGCTGGCCGGTGTATCATTTCTATTTCTCGAAAATTAAAGCTTAAGGTACGAGGCTTTGACATCGAATGTAAGATTTAATATTGTCTTCACTCATAAAATAAAATAATTGCTGGGTCGGTCCACCGGGATGAAAAAGAAACTGAGTTCCCAACACGACAAAGCGGGAACTTTCAAAATCGGATTCTGCCGGCGCTCCGCTGATATTACAACCGACTTCACTGGCGCTGCAGCTTATTTTTGAATTGTGGTACCACGGCATTTGAATCGGAAGCGTTGCTGTCATCTTGCTGTAAATAAATTTTCCTTCAAACTCAGTGAACTGCAATACTGTCATATTATTGTTATTTGCATATCGATAAAAACTACTACCGCGTGTTCCAAAATTTAAATCTTTTGAAGTTACGCAATACTCAGCGAAGGGCGGCAAGCCTTCCAAAACCTGCGTAAAAACAAAATTTGAAAACAAATGGCCCACTATTTTTCGTGCCCGTCTTGAATCAGTCGCACCGTCATACCGTTCTAGACGATAAATAGCTTCGTGGATAATCAAGCCGGCTTTATTCGTTTCATCAAGGTTGTCCCATATTTCCTGAGAAATAATCAAAAGATCATCGTCGACATAATTGGCTAGTTGCTCAATCGCACAATTTACCGGTGTAATCACCAAAGCAGCGTCATCAACTGGCTTAATAATATTATTTTTTGATATTAATTTAAAATTTTTCTGAACCCGATCGATAAGCGGGAAAACGTGAATTTCTGGCTGATGCATCGTAAATTTAAGCTTATTTTTTACAAGAGCAAGAATATCTTGAAGATTCCCCGCGGAAATGTTCGGGGTTAATCCGTAAACTTCACGTGCTTCGAAAAGATCTAGAACTTCGGCCTTTGTTATTTTTCCTGCGACGTCTCGACAGACCACACTCTTTCCGCCGCCCCCGTTAGTTACTCCGGCATAGGATTGCATGGCCACAAATGAAAACGCTATCGCTAATATAAAATTCATATTTTTCCCCTTTTTTCTATAATCAGCTTACTTTATCATAATTTAAAATATAGATTTTTATTCTATACTTGTGACGATTATATAGATTATAAATCTACATATGAATCATCCTAACATATTTGAATACAAATCTTATCGTCAATATATTAAAGACTGCCTCGAGCTCAAAGGGCTGAAATCAGGCTTAAAAAAGCGCGCATCCGAATTTTTGAGCGTCCATACCACTTTTATTTCGCAAGTCACTTTAGGAAAAGCTGATTTTTCGCTCGACCAATCAGAAAAAATAAATCAATTTTTAAAGCATACTGATGAGGAGGGTGAATATTTTTTAGAACTCGTTATTTTTGAAAGAGCTTCTGATCCTAAACTGCGCGAGCGATATGAATTAAAAATAAACAATAAAATAGCCGAACAAACGCAAATCAGTAAGCGATTGATTAAAAGAACTGAAATCTCCGATGACGATCAAGATAAATTTTATACATCTTACATTTATGGACTACTTCACGTTTTATCTTCGATACCGGCATTCCAAACCCGCGAAAAATTAATCCATGAGGTCGGATATTCGCCGAAAGTGGTTCATCAAGCGATCGATTTTTTACTTAAAATTGGAATTCTTAAACAGTCTAATGAAAAAATTATTTGTGGTGAACAACATGTTCATCTGACAAACGAATCTAAAAACATATGGAAGCACCACGCTAATTGGCGACTAGCAACATTATCCCAATTTAATTTCCGTGAAAAATCAGATTTGCATTATTCCTTGGTATTTAGTTGTTCAGAAAAAGATGTCGTCAGAATGAAAGAAGATTTACTCATTCATCTGAAGAATATGAACGAAAGGATTAGTAAATCTAAAGAAGAAGTCGCTTGTGTTTATAACTTCGACTTTTATAAATGGAAATGAAAATTAAAGCTTAATCGCCAATCCGTCTTTTAAAGCCGACCTGGCTGATTTTATGGCTGGGATTAATCCGATTAGAATTCCTGAAATAAATATAACGGCTAGATAAATTACTTCGGTGTAAGTCAGAATCGATCCGGTAAAATAAAATCCAAAGGTTGTTTCTAACCAACTTGATAAAAAATAAAACG
>JACMMZ010000243.1 GCA_014378775.1 Pseudobdellovibrionaceae bacterium | reverse complement strand
AGACGACTAAAGACAAAGCCGCCAAAGACCGAACCGAAGACAAAAAAGAAAATGATCCCTGCCCGCATTTGATTGGCTTCAGCCTCATCTCCGATACCGCCTTTAAGTTTTCGTCGATACAAAAACCGAACGATACCGATACCAAGATCCGTAGTCACACCCGTTAAATGCGTCGTACGAATCACAGATTTTGAGACAGTCGTGATAGTTCCATTCTGGATACCGCAAATTAAACAGAGCAGAATTAGCAATGTGTAATCACGAGAAGGCGCCAACGGTTCTCCGAAATTTCCAAAGTAGCCAATCATTCCTAATCCAAAAACGAAGAATAAAAGGAAAAAAATAAGTCCAAAAGTAATATAATATTTCGGACGCTTATGAAGTTTTAGGCGAATATCCACCAGCAGTGCGCTGATCATACAGCCCAAAAGAAAGAACACGGGAACAGCTAACATTCCGAACGCGTGCGTCTTGTCGGCTTGGTTTATTTCATAACCGAAAAAGGTGGCAAATCCTGTAACATGAGACACGAATCGGTGAACGGCCATAAAGCCTCCGATATTGAGGACTCCTGCTTGAAACGCCATCGACATCCAGATCGAAATATTTCCCTTGGTATAATGCGAGATCGATTCGTTTCCGTAAAGCATTCATGTACGTTACGACAAGATACTGCATGAGTATACAGTCATTGCGTCATGTTGCATTAATTTTTTATTAGTTAAAATGGCTCGTGAGCCAGACTGGAAAAAGCGAATTACGCCTCATTAAAAAAACTAAAAATTCTGAGGAAGACAAAAGCATATCAGTACATCTTTGCAAAGAAGCTTCGACTTTATGACATACACTATATGGTGCGGAAAAATAAATAAGGCTCACGAAGCTCTCTTTATCGAAATTGAAAATGCGTTGAAAGATATTCATACTTTTTATAAACTTAAAGTTTAATTCATGCTTCATGCCTCATGCTTCATGTGTCATTATTCCCCTAGGCATGAGACTTTTTTATTTTCCCCCAAGCATCAAGTCTAATTTACCCGTCTCCGTGTTGGTTTCAGGTTTGCAAAAGTGATAGTTACAAACAAGCAATAACAAGGAGCAAATATGGAAGATCAAAATAATTCAGCGGAAAAATCTCAGACACAAACCTCAAACAAGGTTTTTGCTGGGCAGGATTCAAACAAACGAGACAGCACGATTCAAGCGGGAAAAACTTCACAAGAGTCGCAAAAATCGCAGGGTGCACAAAAATATGGAAATCAATCTTCTGAAATAGAAGATGATAAAAAATCTGATTCTTCTTCGAGCCGTAGCTCAACTGGACAGAGTCAATCTGGTTCAGGACAAGCTAACAAATCAAGATAGTCAGTGAATAAAAGCGAAATCGAAAGATTTCGCTTTTATTTTTTTGATCATAATGAAGTAAAAATTTTATGCAAGATTCAAAATTAAAAGTTCCAATGGATGATTCCATCAAAAATAGTCCTAACCCAATTCCCACCGAAATAAAATCTCCACCACCTGAAACAAAAAAAACAATTGAAGACGCACCCGTCCCCGGCGAAGAACAAGCACCATAATTAAGTAAGGTTGGTTAAATCCGACTAAATATTTTTCTATAAAATATAAGGTGAAAAAATAATGGAAATTGAATACATTGGCTGGTTCAGCTCCATACTTTTGATGATCACCTTAGCCTTACAGCTGAAAAAGCAATACGCGGAGAAAACTTCAGCTGGAGTTTCCAAATTTTTATTTGTAGGCCAGTTCTTTGCGGAGTCGGGATTCATTATTTACAGTATTTTAATCAAAAACTGGATTTTTGCCTTCACAAGTTCTGTTTTGT
>JACMMZ010000242.1 GCA_014378775.1 Pseudobdellovibrionaceae bacterium | reverse complement strand
TTTGGATAAAGAATAAAGACGGTAGGTTCCAGTCGGGGATTTCGGTAATGTGTTTCACTGGATGTTTAACAAAATTAATCAAAAATTGAATAATCGCTTTGATGTCGATTGTGTGGGTTTGGTGTTTTGGATTAACTTCTTTCATGGCTTTCAGTTGATCATGATTGAGGTTTTAAATCAAGATCATAGAAATCCAATTCGGCAAGTTGCACGCAGTGATCAAGTATTTGATCGTTTGTCTTTCGGTTAGTCAAAATCTGGAATAAGTCTTTGGGTAAATCAGGCAAAAATGAATCGCTCATTATTGTTAGGGTAGAGAGCTTAGTTTTATTCAAAATCTCACGATATTTGTTATAGGTAATTGAATCACAGAAAATATGGGATTGATTCAGCCGATCGACGTGCTGTTTCAGGTCGTTCTCCGCTTTGATCATAAAAATTCTATAGCCGTGCTCGTGAAGAAAGTAATGAAGTTTTTTCCATGGTGATCGAATAGAGAAAAGGCTTCGAGGTCCAGTTAGTAAATAAATGGGTCTTCTTGTTAGAAGACAGTTAGGTCTAAGGACGAGTTCACGTTTAAACATGACTAATAGCATAGGAAACCGAACTGAATTTTGGCAAACTAAATATATGATATTTCAACAACGTCGTGAATGTTTTTGCGCTTTTTGTAAAACTCCTCGTAAAGTCTACAAGTCGAAGTATTTAAGCGTAATTTCAATTCTTGGATTTATCGGTCTAAGCCTTTTATTATCCGAAGTTCTTTGGCAAACACTCGATCCCCGCGGGTTAGTCATTCTTGGAATCATGCTGCTGGTAGGAGAACTATTTTCTCAAGCTAAATGGCGCCAATCCATGATTTGTCAAAATTGTGGATTTGATCTCATCCTTTTTAAAAAAAGCCCGGAAAAAGCTGGTGTTAGAATTAAGGAATTTCTTGAGCTTCGTTCAGAGCGACCTGAGTTTTTACTTAAAAGATCACCGCAAATCCCTAAACAAACGGTAACTCAACAATCCATCCAAGAATCTAAGCAAAAAGGCACAAAATTATCTTTGCACGGCTAAACCCGACGTTTTATAGTGGGCGCATATGTTTTTAAATGCCTCTCGATTTCTTTCAATTTTTTTAATTTTAGTTTTGTTACAAATGGTTCTTTTGCCTACGGCAGGGGCCGTTGAAAAATTTAGAAAAGCCCAAGCAGTTCGTAGCGATGTGGAAATATACAGTACAGCTAGTTTTGATGCGAAGATTATTCATTACATCAAGCCCGGCGATTTGTACTACATTTCAAATAAAACTTTTGGTCCGTTTTATAAAATAAAAATTAGTAATAAAATATTGGGCTATGTGGCCGACACGGAATTAAACATTCAAGGAATAGGCACCGTTCAGGAAAAACCCTTTATCGATGATCCTGAAGTCCCAAGTCTAAACAGCCAAAAGAAGAAGGAAAAAAATCCAGAAGCTTTTGATGATGAGGAAGATCAAGCCGAAGAGGAAAGTCATATCAAATCCAGTTACAACGGAATTATTCTGCATTTAATTAATTATCACGAAACGACGATGAATGGTTCTCAAGTCGCTGATTTGTACGGAATAGGCTACCGTTATATTCCTTTCTTAAGTGATTATTCAGCTTCGGTAGCTTGGGATGTTACGGCGGCTTACGGGGCTCCAGCCTATTACCAAAATATTTTGAATGCAGAAACCAAGGGGTTGACCGTTTGGAGTGGAGCTCAAATTGTGAATATCGCCATTGTTGATACTAATAAAACTTTACACTATGGTATCGGAGCTTTTTTGAAATATGCCAATTATAACGTGTCATCAAACGTCACAAATAAAACCTATTCGTTGCAGGAATTGACCTTCGGTTTACTGCTCGAAGGAGGATTTATCTTTCACTTCAATCCGTTTAGTCTTGATTTAGGTCTTCGATATTATTGGGAGCGGGAATCTTACGGCGGCCTCAGTCTAGGATTTTTATTTTGAAATTATCTCAATTGCTCGAATTGCATCACGGTCAAGTTACGTCAAACTCTGTAGCTGATAATTTCGGAGATGGATTTTTATGTCAGCATAATAAGATCTATTCAGCTATTCGAGCTCAAGCGATAGGATTAGGATACAGCTTCAGTGAAGATAATAATCTTCACGCTATGGTTTTACCATTTGCCCACTTAGAGCAGATTTTTTCTACGAAAAAAATTCCTATGATGAATAATGTTTCAGTTTTTGATTCATTGGGAAAAAAATTATTAAAAGAAATTGAATGGTTCGATGTTGAAATGGGTTACAAACGAAATTATTTATTTCATGAATCCTGTCACGTTGTGGCCCGCGCTCTCTTAGAAAAAGTCCCGCTAGAAAATCGGATTTTAAGCCTTTTGTTTGAAGAATCGTTTGCCAACGCCACTGAGCTTTTTGCAATGGTAGAAGCTAATACAAAAGAGCATCAGATTTTTTTCGCCGCTAATTCCTACACCATCGCCTTTGAAGATTCAGATCGATTAATTCAGATCATTAAAAAATTTGGTTTTGAAAAATGTTTCCAATTTACAATACTGGCTTATCTTCACTCAAACCTTCTTTATCCAACTTACACCGATAAGGATTTCAAGCTAGTTACGAAATTTATTTTTAAGAAAGATTTAACTCAACCCGAAGCTCAGCGGATAGGCTTTTTAGCGGAAATGGCGTTCAGTTTAGATGAAGGCTTCAAATACGCCACACGTGGGCTTCATTTTAAGCTAAATAATTGCAGCGAATCAGACTTCAGCCAGCTTAAAAAAAGCTATTTAAATGCTCTTTTAAATTCTGCCGACACGGCCAATCTACTCGACACTTTAGGCAAAGTATTTTATATCTAATCCATGTCCATCCAAAAACTGACTCAAGATGTAGTGAACCAAATCTCGGCGGGAGAAGTCGTTGAACGCCCGGCTCATCTAGTTAAAGAACTTGTTGAAAACAGCATCGATGCCGCAAGTACTTTAATTCACGTTGAAGTCGCAGCGGGGGGCCGTTTTATGCGAGTCCAAGATGACGGATCAGGAATTTCAAAAGACGAATTGGAATTAGCTCTGACAAGACATGCTACCAGTAAAATTTCTCGTACTGATGATCTTTGGGCGTTGAATACTTTTGGATTTCGCGGCGAAGCTTTAGCCAGTGCTGCGGCTGTGTCCCACTTAAACTTAATCAGTCGGAACCACGATTCAAACTCAGCGTTTCAAATTCACTCTCGTTTCGGTCAATTCTCGGAAATAACCTCGGCTCATCGGAACAAGGGAACTGAAATTCAAATTGAAAGTTTATTTGAAAATGTGCCGGCCCGATTAAAATTTCTCAAATCCGATGCGGCTGAATTTTCTCAAATAAAAAATGTCATAAAAGCTATGGCTTTAGCCAACCCCCAAATCGAATTCAAATTGATTAACGGCGGAAAGCTTGAACTATATTTCGCACGCCAAGAAAAGCACATCGATCGCATTTCAGAGGTTTTAGAAAATCCGAAAATGTTTGAAAATGAAAGCCGCCGCGAAAGCTACGTCACCAAAGCTTTTTATTCTAGCCCGCAAGATGTCTCTAAAACATCCAAGAATATTTGGATTTTTGCTCAAGGCCGCTGGATTCAAGATCGGGGATTACAGGCGGCCGTGATGGAAGCTCATCGAAGTTTACTGATGCACGGAGAATACCCGATCTGCGCTGTGTTTCTTAATTGTGATCCACAAAATATTGATGTGAATATTCATCCCACCAAAAGTGCGGTGAAGTTTCAAGATGCGAACTTAGCTTTTAGATCGGTGCAAGCAGGACTTCGTGACGGGTTAGAGCAAGCGCCGTGGATTGTTAAGACTTATGCGACCGGTGTGAGAGATAATTTTTCCTCTGGTTTTACAGAAGAAAAAATCGATAACTATTTCTTTCAAAGTGAAGCTTTGACCCAAACCGTTCAAAAGAAAAAATTTTTTGATATTTCAACTTTAAATCAAATCCATCCCCAACAAACTTTCACAACCACAACAACTCCTCCACCATTTCAAAGTCAAACGTACTGGTCGCAGTTCGATGTGATCGGACAGGTCAATCAAACTTATATCGTATGCCAAAAAGATGACAAAATGATCCTGGTTGACCAGCACGCCGCGCACGAAAGAGTCGCCTTTGAAAAATTGATGAAGCGCTGGAAACAGTCTCATGCCAGAAATGATTTTGATGCAAAAATGGATGTCCAAGATTTTTTATTTCCGCTGGCCATTGATTTGTCCGCGGAAAAAATTGAAGCGTTGATGACGGTTCAATTCGAGATGAAAAATATCGGGATTGATTTTGAAATGATGGGACCCCAAGTCATCGGGGTGAAGTCTTCACCCACTTTTATTAAAGATTCAGTTTATCCCTTCGTTTTAGAAAAAATGTCGCAGGAATTATTAGACCACGGGGGATCACACCGTTTAGAGAAAATCATCGGTGATATTTTTGCCACAATGGCCTGTCATTCCGTAGTCCGCGCCGGACAAAGCCTAAGCACTGATGAAATGAAGCAATTACTTATTGAAATGGATCAGTTTCCGCTTTCCAGTTTCTGTCCCCACGGTCGTCCGGTCAGTGTCGAATTCGGTTTTCATGAAATCGAAAAGAAATTCGGACGAATCAATTAATGAAAGCCATATTTATCGTTGGTCCAACAGCGACTGGTAAAAGTCACCTGGCCTTGACCCTCGCAAAAAAATTCAACGGCTGCATCATTAATTGTGACAGCATTCAATTTTACAATAAACTCAAAATCGGATCAGCTGCCCCAGATCAAGCGGAGATGAACCAAGTCCCGCATTATCTTTATTCTTACGTGAATCCGCCTCAAGAAATGACGGCGGGCCAGTTCTTAAGGGATTTTCATGACCTGATTGAAAATAATAAAGATCTTAAAAGTCCCCTCATCATTGTCGGGGGAACGGGATTTTATGTTCAAGCTTTAGAAAAAGGAATGTTCAATGTTCCCGAAATCAACCGTGAGCTCAAAATTCAAATCGAAGCTGAAATTAAAGAGTACGGAAATGAAAAAGCCTTTAAAGAATTAATTGAATTTGATCCTGAAACGAAAATTCACATCAACGATGCTTACCGTATCGGTCGGGCCCTTGAGGTCAAACGAGCGTTTAACTTAAAAATGTCCGAATTAAAAATGCAGGCATTACTGAATGAGGATACCGACAACAAATTTAAACTCCCGTTCCCATTCATCAAAATCGGTATTGATCTTGATCGCGAAATTTTAAAACAAAACATCGCAAGTCGCACCAAAATGATGCTCAAAAATGGATTGATCGACGAAGTCAAATCACTGATCGATGAGGGGCATGCCGACTGGGCACCTTTGAGCAGCGTAGGTTATTTCGAAGTGAAAGAATTCTTGGCCGGCCGTATCGACAAAGTGGATCTCGAAGATCAGATCAACCTCAGTACCCGACAACTAACAAAAAAACAAAGAACTTGGTTCAAACGAGACCTCGAGATTAGCTGGTTGAAGTCGAATCAGACTGAAATTCTCAATTTCGTCGAAGAATTTTTACAAGAGTCCTGATATTTTTTCATTTTGGTAAATACCAAAACCAAATCTTAAAACGTCACCGCGCGAGTCGGTGGTGATCTTTTTTTCCAGCAAGTCTTTTTTAATCTGATTACAAATTTCAACGGACGGCATTTTAAAGGCTAAGAAGTGGCCGTGATTATTTTCATCCAGTATCAATAAATTTTTCCGATTTAAATGCGGGTGCTTCAGCTGATCCAGTTCATTCAAAAAGTTTTTTTGCAGGCGTTGAACGTAGGCGTGGGTTTCCCCGACGCTGATGTGGTGATCTTTATAAAGTTTCAAAACGGCGTGCAGTCGGTAAAGCGGCGTATAATCCGAGGTGGATCCGGCGAAACGGTAGCCATCGTTGGGGTAGGTGACAACGCTTGTGGTGTTTTCTAAATCGTTAAATCCGGCCCACCAGCCGGTGATGGTGGGTTTAAGTTCACACCCCTTGGGAATTGTCATGAAGCAGCAGCCTTCGCCGCCTTGGGCGTATTTGTAGGAGCCTGACATGTAAAAGACGCGGTCTTCGATTTTGGAAATATCGGTCGGGATGGCCATAAAGCCGTGATAGCCATCAATCATGATGATTGTTTTTGGGTTTGGTACGGATTTAACAATTGTTTCCAGATCTTCGACCACAATGCCGGAATTAAAGAAAACTTGGCTGATGAAAACAAGATCGTAATCTTGTTTTTGGATTTCTGAAATAAATCTTTCGGTAAAGTTGTCAAAAGGCTGGCTGGGGATAAGGGTTAAATCGATCAGGTTGAGTTCACTTAACCTGTGGGCTTGACGTGAGAAACTGTAAAATTCGGAATCAGTGGCTAGGACCTTTATTTTTTTATTTTCAAAAGTTGAAATGATTCGTATCAGTAAGTCATGGGTGTTGGGTGCGAAGCAAATATTTTCTGGCGTGGAGAAATTGAGGATTTCGGAAATAAGCTTTTGAGTTTGCGGAACCTTTTTTCCTAAGATGTGATCCCATTTGTTATCGACCATCTGGGCTGAATCGTTCCAGTATTCAATCGTCGCGTCTAAAGTCACATCCGGCCAATAATGATGGCTATGAGCTGCGTAGTGCTGGATGCCTTCGTTGGCTTTTATAAATTTTGAAAAATATTTTTTATACATTTTGAAAGTTTAATTGTTTTTTAACTTGATCGGGTAATTCAGGCAGTAAACTTTTTGGTAAAAGATAAGTCGATAAATTAAAAAGATCCTTGAAAGCTTTATTGGTATCAGCCGCTTTCTTAAGATATTCGTGACCTGAAGAGCCGCCGGTTCCGATTTTTGATCCTAGCATCCGCTGCGCCATCAAAGCATGGCGGTAACGCCAAGTCGTGAAATTCTCATCGATATCCATCAAAAGAGAAATCATTTTGTGCGGTAAAGATAACATGGGCTCGTCACGGTAAAGCAGAATGAAAAGGGCATTCAAGATCGCTTTCTGTGAAAGCTTGCGTTTTCCTGCTTTGACGACTTCATCGTGTTTATCTTGATCAAAAAGACTTAAGAAAGTGTATTCGGTGACTTTAAGGTTTTCCAGTTGGTTTTTTTTATTTTCTTCGGTTAAGCCGGCCGCGTTGGTTTCAATCGTTTTGCGGTCCGTATCCAGCATGGTATGAATGACTTTTTTATATTCTTCCCAAAAATTAAAAGTGTCTTGATTGGTGTAAGGTGTGCGTTCTAACCATTTCTCCATCAGGTCAAATAACGAGGCTTCGGTTTCTAGTTTGACCAAAATGTTTTTATCTTTGGCGCTGAGTCTTCCTAGAAAAAATTCTTGGTTGACCGATTCACGGTCGGTGGTTTTTAAACCTAATTTAATTTCGATTTCTCGAAACTGGGTGCTTTGAAATCCAGAGGCCGGAATCAATAAATTCCTAAATTCCAAAAACTCCATCGGCGTCATGGTTTCTAGAATATCTAAGTAACTTAAGATCATGGTTTGAATTTTAGTGATGCGGTGTAAACGATTTGTGATCATTCCAAATGACTGATCTTGGATGACGGGTTTATTAAATACCTCAAGAACTGAATTTAAATCGTGAAGCATTTGCTTAAACCAAATTTCGTAGGATTGATGAACCACGATAAAAAGCATTTCATCATGAGCTTCAGGATTTTCATTGGTTGCGAATTTGCGACTTAAGGGTTCTTGGGCTGAAAGTAGAGTATCAAGCATAAGATACTGACTGTAATAAACGGGACCTTTACTTTGATGCATGCTCACCTCATTAGTTGATCCAGAAAACTATTGCAAATTGGTAGAGTTGTCGATAAAAATTGAAGCCCATGTCAGACTTGTTTTCATTCTCAGAACCTAAAGACTTATTGCCGTTGGCCGAGAGGTCCCGTCCGAAAAATCTTGAGGGTTTACTGGGACAGGGTCATCTGTTTAACTCGAAATCTCCTATTTTATCATTGCTCAATAACGGGCAGTTATTGAATTTGATATTATGGGGTCCGCCCGGAACCGGCAAAACTACTTTTGCGTTGAATTTAGCCCAGCAAAACAAATCTCATTTCTTGCAGCTCAATGCGGTGGATGCCGGAGTCAAAGAATTAAAATCAGCCTGCGAAGCCGGACGCGCGCACAAATTAGAACAACGCCAAAAAACAATTTTGTTCGTGGATGAAATTCACCGCTTTAATAAAACACAGCAAGATGTTTTATTACCGTATGTGGAGCGTGGCGATGTGTATCTTATCGGAGCTACAACAGAATACCCCAGCTATGAACTCAACAAAGCCCTTTTAAGTCGTTGCCAGGTGCTGGAATTTAGAAAAATTCCCGAAGAGGATTTAAAAACGATTCTCAAGAACGCTGCGAAGAATGAAAACCGTGATCTCGATCAAATTTTGACGGAAGGCTCTTTAGATATTTTGACTCGTTTTGTTGATGGTGATGCCAGACGCCTTTTGAATATTTTCGAAACGATTCTTAATATTTTTTTACTGGAAACAGATCCTGAAATTTTTCCGGTTGATGAGACAGGTTTAGAACTTTTTTTAAACAAAAGGCTTCTCAGTTACGATAAAAAATCTACCGATCATTACGACAGTATTTCGGCTTTTATTAAATCCATGCGCGGATCGGACCCCGATGCCGCCATTTATTATTTGGCGCGCATGTTAGAAGGCGGGGAGGACCCAGTTTTTATCGCGCGCCGAATGGTGGTCTTTGCCAGTGAAGATGTGGGAAATGCCGATCCCCGGGCTTTGCCATTAGCTATAGCGGGACTTTCGGCGGTCGAAGCGATTGGGATGCCGGAATGTCGTATTAATTTGGCTCAAGTTGTATCGTTCTTAGCGGCCTGTCCGAAATCAAACTCGAGTTATGAGGCCATCAACGCCGCGATGGCTTTTGTGAAAGAAAATGTGAATCATGATATTCCGGCTATTTTAAAATCGGCGGGAAAGAGTAAAAACTATAAATACCCGCACGCTTATCCTAAGGGATACGTGAAGCAAAAATATTGGCCTGATCAAATGGATCCCCAGCACTTTTACGAGCCCAAAAATATTGGTTTTGAAAAAAACATTTCAGATTATTTAAAATGGATCAAGTCTGAAAAAGAGTCGTAAGCTTTTGCCATTTTTCGCTAGCCGGACAAACCAAATCTAAAATTTTATTCTCGATAGGGTGAGTAAATACAATGCGTTTGGCTTTTAAACACAAACCATCCACTTTCATTTCGTCGCGCCAAAAACGGTTGTGATGAGAATCCCCATGTTCCCGGTCTCCGATCACGGGATGTGCGACGCGGTTCATGTGTCTGCGGATTTGGTGCCATCGGCCGGTTTTAAGTTCAAT
Organism: Pseudobdellovibrionaceae bacterium; assembly: GCA_014378775.1. GTDB lineage: Bacteria > Bdellovibrionota > Bdellovibrionia > Bdellovibrionales > Bdellovibrionaceae > Pseudobdellovibrio. The sequence goes on along the minus strand of JACMMZ010000242.1, from coordinate 85 downwards.
ATCGAGCCATGAATAACGACTCGTGGGATGTTTTGAATTCACGGGGGTTGCGATTTCAAATTGGTGAACGGTCGAATACAATGTA
>JACMMZ010000241.1 GCA_014378775.1 Pseudobdellovibrionaceae bacterium | reverse complement strand
AATTATCATTATCACCAGATGAAGTAGAAAAGCAAAAAACTGAACTCTATGATCACATCAAAAAAGAATTGTCTTGGATGACATCTTTTAATTTAGAACCTTTGAAATCTTGATCCGAGTTCAGCCAATTCAAAATTTTTCGCGGATTCTGAATCACTCCCATGGTATCGAGAACATGAAGCAGTAAATCATTTTGACCTAAGATCCCGTTAAGCGTGCTGTAGATATAAGATTCACACATGAAGTCCAGTCCGGCTTCAACCGGATTTCGGTAAATGTATTTATAAGTATTTAAATACTGCGAATAGTTTTTGATCGGTTCGACTAAAATTTCTTGCGGACACTTTTGACCTAATAATTCGAGTAACCGCGCGACAAAAAAGTTTTCGTTTTGCTCCGACTCTCGGAATAGCAGGTGCACATGGGTATCCATCATGACCAAGGCGTGGATTTCCAGCGTTTTCCACTCAGTTAAACATTTATTCAAATTATGGCAGAGAAAGCCCCAATCAAGGCTTTTAAAATGGGGGAACACGTCGAGTTCAAAATTCAGGTGAAAATATTGATGCGGGAACTTGAAGTGTGAGTGCTTGATCATAAAGGCCTTTCGTTAAAAGTCTTTGTGATAGCAATAAAAAAGCCAAAAAAAAGCCGCATCATTTCGTGATACGGCTTTTCAAATTAAATCTGAATATAAATACTAAATCATCGACTTTGTTACGTCGCGAACTTTTTTCGTCGCGAAGTTTTCAGATACAAATGTCCAGTTGATGTGGTTCCAGAATGTTTCTAAGTATTTCAAACGAAGATTGCGGTAATCAACGTAGTAAGCATGCTCCCATACGTCCGCCGTCATGATTGGCGTCGGTCCGTTGTTTGTGAACGGAACCGCCGCATTTGAAGTTGATACCAATGATAATTTTCCAGCAGCATCCGTACATAACCACATCCAACCAGATCCGAAAGTTTTAACTCCGCCGTCGATAAATTTAGCTTTAAGTTCATCGATCGATCCAAAATCTTTTGTAATGGCGGCAGCTAATTCAGCCGAAGGTTGCGAGGTTTGACCAGCGGGAGCCATATTTAACCAGTAAAAAGTGTGATTCCAAGCCTGAGCAGCATTATTAAAAATCCCGCCGGTTGATGAGAGCACGATTTCTTCAATAGATTTTCCTTTTAAAGACGAATCTGTTTCGATAAATTTATTTAAATTATCGATGTAAGCTTTGTGATGTTTGTCGAAATGAAACGACATTTGTTCTTCATTTAAAAACGGAGCAAGTGCGGTCTTCGCGTAAGGAAGAGTAGGTAATTTGAACATGATAGGACTCCTTTTAAAAAAATCTATTCTCAGTTGATGTTTGGCTACGAGTTTAACATCTGTTTGACGAACGTAGGTAGGCTAAACGCAGCGCTATGTAGATCTTCGTTATAGTACTTCAGTGCATTATCACCCGTAAGACTTGCCACGAATTTTTGAACTTGGTCTTTCTTGACGTCCTGAATGGGATTATACTGACCTTTGATAGCCAGCTGTAAACTCCACATTCCAGACGGGTAAGTCGTAGCATGAAATAACATCGTGTGAACGTTGTTTTGACCGAAGACTGACTTCAGACAACCATTCAGCTCAACGAAAGTCTGAGCATGGAACATTGGGGATTCGCCCTGCGTGATCAGGACTCCGTTAGGTTTCAAAGCTTTCATGCAATTGGCGTAAAATTCTTTGGTGAATAATCCCTTAGCCGGTCCAGCGGGATCAGATCCATCAACGACAATCAGATCGTAAGCTTCTTTTTGGGCTTCCATAATGAATTTAATTCCGTCACCAATAATAAGATCTAATTTAGGATTCGAAAATTCACGAGAAATCGTCGGTAAATGTAATTTACAAGCTCGTACAACTGCTTCATCGATTTCCACCATCGTGACTTTATCTAAAGTTTTATATTTAAATAATTCGCGGATGGTTCCGCCGTCGCCGCCACCGATGACCAAAGCATTTTTAATTGGCCCTTGAACCGATTGAAAAGCTTGAACCGCCGGGTGAGTGATCATTTCATGGTAATGTGATTCGTCTTTTTCCGTACACATCACCATATCATCAATGGTTAACATTTTTCCGTACGAGTAAGATTCTAAAATGCGCACGCGCTGAAACTCAGATCTTTCATCAAATAAAATATCACCGGTGTAACGTAAAGAAAGAGCCTGGTTTTCGTCTTTATCCGTAAACCAAACATTTCGATTAATTTTATAACCTTTGGTTGGATCATAGTTTTCCGCATCGTTGGGTTTAACTTGAAGCGCCGATCCTTTTTTCATCACGTGAGTTGATCCGCGATTCATCTCTAGTGCAGAATACGAAGCATCGAAAGCTTTCTTTAAAAATTCAAAAGACACCCATGGATCAACCGAATCACCGCAAGTAAATAAATCGACAGCGGCATAACGATATTCGGGCCAAGTGTGAATCGCTAAATGGCTTTCTTGAATCACCACCACGCCCGAAACGCCGTACGGAGAAAAGTGATGGAAGGTGGAGTTGATCACAGTGGCTCCAGCAATCTGAGCGGCCTCTACCATGGCTTTCTCAATTTGAACTACGTCATTTAAAACGTCTGCTTTACAGTTCAAAAATTCAACTAAGATATGGCGTCCTAATGCTTTCATAACCCTCTTTTTCCTCTAGATTTCAAAAAAATTATCGTCCGAATATTTAAGAATGGAAAATAGGGCCTACGGGGGGTGGGGGCAAGTGTTTTTTTGAAAAAAGAAAAAAATTTATGACAGATTTTTCTTAAAACGAATCTCGAATGAATGATGAATTTTTTGATCATGGCAATCGATTGGAATAGTCTTTTCAGAGGTATTTTTCACTAAAAATTCCTGTTCAATCATTTCATCTAATTTAAATTTTCTTTTGTTAGTCGAAAAATACAGCGTTCCATTCGGTTTTAAAAATTTCATGGCACTTAAAATGATTTTTTGTTGATCGCGCTCAACTTCAAAGTCGGTAAACATCTCTTTGGAATTAGAAAAAGTTGGTGGATCCAGGAAGATCATATCAAAGGATTGCTTATAATCTGGCCATTCTGAGGCTTGTTCCAAGAATTTAAGGGCATCTTGTTCGATAAACCGATGAAAATCCACGGAAAGCTGGTTCAATTTGAAATTGTCTTCGGCCCAGGCCAAATATTTTCCGGACATATCTACACTTACGGTCTGAGCTCCGCCTAAGGCGGCCATCAAGGAAACCACGCCGGTATAGCAAAAAAGATTCAGCAACCTCTTCTGCTTGGCATTTTTAAGAAAGAAATAGCGCATCGGACGATGATCCAAAAAAAGCCCGGTATCTAGATAATCCCAAAGATTCACAAAAACTGGATAACCGTTCTCAAGCACGCTAAAGCGTTCATTTTTTGAATCCATTTTTTGATACTGATTAAGCCCGGTTTGGCGCTGACGCTTTTTAAGAACAATTTTTTCATCCGATAATTTTAATAAACTTTTGACCGCATCAATCACGATCACATCTTTGTTTTTACCTTCATCGATGAATTCTGTTTTGTCGTAAACCACAACGTAATCTTTATAAATATCGATTAAAAAAGGAAATTCTGGAATATCCTTGTCGTACAAACGAAAGGCTTCCGTTTTTGATTTATCAAACCATGGCTTTAATTTTTTATAGTTTTTTTCTAATCGAGATAAAAGCATGCGGTAGGTATGGCATCTTTCGTCTTAAATAACCAGTTCCATTTATAAGACTGTCGACACTTTTGACAGTCAGGTAAGATCTACTCGTT
>JACMMZ010000240.1 GCA_014378775.1 Pseudobdellovibrionaceae bacterium | reverse complement strand
GCTAACATATTTAAAAATTCCGGAACACCAAAGCCACTGGCCGATCCGCTGGCCGAGTTCCCTAAAGCTTGCACCATTCCGCATCCACCACCGGCACCACCAGAGGTTGAAGCGATATCACGGGATTCTATTTTATACACAGGGGAATAGGATGGATTCCAAGCCACCGTTTGCACGTTCGCAATTCCGCCTTGAACAGCTTTCAAAGCGTTCAAACGTCCCGAAGTCATCACTCGGTTATTTAAATTAGTTTTATAATCAATCGCACCGAGTATAACACCTTTAACTTGATAGGCGGATAATTGCGGAGCTTCGCGAATAACTAAGGCTGAAAGTCCCGCCACAAACGGCGCCGCCATAGAAGTTCCGGACAGATATTTGAAGCATCCCGGATAACTACAAGTCAGACCCTTAGCCGGAACGGAACTTAAGATAGCTGATCCCGGAGCCGCCACGTGAACTGATCCTTGAACACTGTAATTAGAAAAACTGGAAAGATTATCTGAATCGGTTGTCGATGCTACCGTGATATTACTCGGTGTATCTAAAACAGCGGGGTACATCGGAATGTTATCAACGTTGTTCGAATCGTTTCCCGCTGCCGATACAATCACGACATTATGATCGTAAGCATAAGTGTAAGCTTCGTGCAGAGCCCTTGAATAGGACCCACCACCCCAGGAATTATTGATGACTTTGGCTCCGTTATTGACCGCATAATGCATGGCCATAATGGCGTCCGCAGTTGAACCGGATCCGCTTTGATCTAAAAATTTTAATGGCATAATCAGCGTTCGAGATTCACGAATCGGTTTTTCAAATATATCCATACCGACACCGAGCACGATTCCGGCCACATGAGATCCGTGTTCATTGTCATCCATCACATCGTTACTGTGTGCAAAAAAATTCCAACCTCGGATATCATCGACGTAACCGTTTTGATCATCGTCGATTCCGGGTGTTCCATTTAATTCGGCTTGATTAATCCAAAGACCATTTGAATCTTTAAACACCCCGTGATTGTAATCTAACCCGGTATCTACTACGGCAACGATGGTTTTAGCTGTGGAATTATTGTAAGGTTTAGCTACCGCCCATGCCTCCGTAACTTTCACCGAAGCATAAGACTGAGAATAATAATCCCCCGCCTGCGGAGGCGTGGCCATAGCACTTACTTCGGTAGGCTGAACGGATAAAATATAATTGGGCTCAACGTATTCAACATCAGGATGATGTTTTAAATAATCGATTTGATTTTTATTATCACTTTTAATATGCATCATTCCAGTTTCAGGCATGTTGTGTAAAACACGAACGGTTTTTCCCATAGCTGATACCATCGAAAGACCTTTTTGAGAGGCACTAGCAAAGCCTTCAGCTTTTTGACTTTGTGATTCACCACCGGTGACATGAGAGCGCATTTTTACAATATACTCACCGGCTCGAGTTGGCCTCGGATCGGATTCGGCGTAAACCGAAGGAGCAACCAAAAGGACAGCGACAACCCAACGACGTGCTATATATGACATGTTTTTTTCTACCATATTTACACATCGGCACCCCCTGGACTGGACTTTATACTTAATGACTCCAATCAAAAAATATAAAAACCCAAAATGACACTACTTAATATAAACGCTTGAAAAGATTGAATTATTTGGGCGGGTGAAAGTTGGCAAAGGGCTTGCTTTATAAATTAGTAAGACAAGCCTTCGCTTTATCCACGATCGTGGAGCCCTTATACTGCGAAACCCAACCCGCCTCAACAATCCTTCGCTGGAAAGAGAAAAACTCTGACCTCCAGCTCGCGCGTTGGTCACCAAACTAGTGCATCGAATTTTTCTGAAGTCTTTCGCGGATTTCTTTAATTTCATCTAACTTAAAATGATAAGGTTTTCCACACATCTGACAAATAATTTCCGGCTGCTCTTCCTTTTCAATCATATCTTGAAGATCAGCGACGCCTAAAACTTCTAAAGCGGCTGACACGCGGTCTTTGGTACACGGACAAAAATAAGTCACGGTTTGATGGTGTTCGAGTTCCGTGAAGCTAATACCTTCCATATAGGGCTTTACTAAATCAACGACTGAGCCCCCTTCATTTAATATTTTTGAAATGCTGGGTTGGTTTTTTTCCACGTTAGCTTGGATGCGGTCCACAATGGTTTCATCTACTCCGGGCATAATTTCTAAAATCACTCCGCCGGCTTTTTTGACAATACCGTATTCGTCTAAATACAAACCCAGCGCCACGACGGAACGAATCTGATGCGATTGATGAAGGTAATGAGCAATATTTTCGGCGATATCTTCTGAAACTAATTCCACCGTTCCGTGGAACGGTTGTTTTTGAAACGGCTGATGGCGAGCCACTGACAAGGTTCCGTGACCTAAAGCGTTTTTAAATTTAAATCCATCTTTATAATCGGCGGGCTCGTATTGCGGGGATGGCGTGTAGGCGCGTACATGCCCTTCGTAATTAGCTTCAGCATAGATACTTTTAATCGATCCGTTACCGCGAAATAACAGTCCAACTTGTTGTTGCTCTTTCAACTGGCTCGCGAGTAAAATAGCCCCCACCATGGCCTGGCCGACTCCTAACACCGGAATGGGAAACATTTTTTGGACGGTTTGCAATTCTTGAATCACCGCGGTGGCATCGACGGCAGCAATACGCACGGTAAAATCATCAGAGCTGTAGCGGTAAATTTTTGACATAATGGACAAACTATCAAATAGATATATTAATCACAAGTATTTAGGTAATTTGACTTATGATCATTTTACTTTTTAGGCACGGTCACAAAGCCTTTTCAATCGATAATGACCCCGCACTGAGCCCCAAAGGGTCTGAGCAAGCTCAACATTTAACCCGATTGATTTCTGACGGAAAAATTCCTTTAGCCACCCATGCGTGGGTGTCCGAAAAAAAACGGACATTCCAAACTTTAGAAAAAGCCATCGATAAGCACAACCTGATCACGTATAAAAAATCAGATCTCAATTACCGCGAAACCCTTGAGAATACCGCGCAATTTAAATATCGCATTCAAAAATTTTTGCGCGAATTGGGACTTCGCGCAAAAGAAAATGAAATTCATTACATCTGCACCCATTACGATTGGATTGAAGAGGCTTTAACTTTAATTGAATGTGATAAAGATTTAAATACCTATGAATTCGCCAACTGGTCACCGGGTCAGTTTATGGTGTTTGATTTGGTCGATCAAAATAATTATAGATTAATTAATAAAGGTTCGCTCTGATTGTGGTCCAACGCTTTCAAATAGGTTTTCACCATCGGAAACCATAGCTTAAAATTCTCATTCGAATTCCCACAGTGTCGATTAGAGCAATCGGTATAATTAGCTACCATCTGTCGATAAGTATGTCCTGTGATGGGATTCGTAACATCTTCATAATACTCTTCAGCATGAGCTTCACGGTACGAAAGATTAACGGCTATAGAAAACGTTCTTTCTGAACAGTCGGCGAAAAGACATTTAAAAAGAAATGGTCCACCGCGCACTTGAACGATATCGAAAGGGTTAAATACATTAATATGCTTCAATTTCGGATTATCAATTTGGTAATCTTCTCGGACCGGAGTATTCACAGTGATGAGGCGAATTTGCTCTGGAAGGTATCCATAATGCTGAATTAATTGATTAATGACCAGGATCGCAACGTTTCCGCCGTGACTGTGTCCGTAAAAAAGTAATTTCAGATGGCGTGTAAACATTGTCGTAATACTTTTCACAATACTCTCGGCCGCTTTAAACCGTGAAGATGCCTGATCTTTTCCGTCCCAATCTGGCGTAAACACCGCTCGTCGGCTGAGTTCTTCAAAAGATAATTTGACCTGATGAGTGATACTGTCTGATGTACTCCACGTTCCATGAATCAGGATGGGTTGCCAATCTTGATTCAACTGAATTCCCGCCGTGTTTTCCAAAGTCAGATTCATTTTCAAATTGTCGTAAGCATAATTAAATTCGTTCACCTGAGATGACTTGGCCGTAACTGTGGAATTCTGACCTAGACTTCTTGACCAAGCTGACGAATTCTGCGCGAATGTGGATTCAACAAACAGCAATCCAATAGCTAATATATATTTAAAAGATTTCATGCACTCCCCCTCGAGACAATCAAAACTTAGGACTTGTTGCGCACGCTAAAAAAAAGAAGTCTTAGTGACAATTCGAAACTCAAAAAAAAATGAGTTGGCTTACTTTGTAAACATGAATTGACGGTAAAAAAGAAAGTTTTTCATGAAGTTACAAATAATTGTCACTGACGACGGTAGAGCTTTTATCCTAAAAAATGCATTTGGGTAGTAGACAGATGGAAGATTTTCCATACACAATATAGATATGCACAAAAATATCTGGGCCGTTGGAAGAAATTATGCGGATCATGCCAAAGAGATGAATGTGTCTCCACCCACGGAACCCCTCTTTTTTCTTAAAGCAGGCTCGTCTTTAAATCATGAGCAAGTGATCACACTTCCGGAATGGTCTAATGATATTCATCATGAAATCGAACT
>JACMMZ010000239.1 GCA_014378775.1 Pseudobdellovibrionaceae bacterium | reverse complement strand
AACAATTCGATGGATATGTGGTTGGGTCATAACACCAACGCCGACATTTATGAATTTAAACTGGGTCTGAATCTGCTCCAAGATGATGTGAAAACGCAAACGGGTAGCGGGCCTTCGGTCAGCAGCGGAAGCTTTCGAAGTTACGAAGGAGAATTTTCAGCTTACGCTAAAAATGTTGGCCTGACCGCGGGTTATCATAACAATACCGAAGAAAATTTTAATGATACCACCGGAATGTTCAATTTTCGCTTGTTCGGTAAATCCATGCAAACCAGTCATCTGACTTTACACTACGGGCTTCGCACACGATTAGGTAACGGACCGATGAGCTACCGATTAAACCAGCAGTTTCCAGCGGCCACTTTGCAAATTTACCTGGTGGAAAATTTTGGAGTATATAGCCATTACCGCAAATATTTAAACGTGAATGAAGCTGTATTCGGCGATACTGAAGCAAATGAATTGCAGTACGGAGTTTTTATTGAATATGGAAGATTAAGAATTTTTGGAAATATTTTCGAAGAGAATCAAAATTCGGTTTTAAATAATGTGAACACCAATATTAATCACAAGGGATCAAAAATCGGTATTCAACTTTATTGGTAAATTATTTAACGACTAAATTATTTTACGATCACGACGTCTTTTAAATCGAAACGAACTTTTTTAGCAAACTGATAGGCATCATCTTCCGCGCGGTATCCGCAGGCAATAGCCGCAACCGTTTTGAAGCCGGAGTTTTCAAGGCCTAATACTTTATCGTATTCCGCAGGGTTTATGCCTTCCATCGGAAGCGTATCAATTTCCATTAAAGCTGCAGTTGTTAACATGAATCCCATAGCAATGTAGACCTGTTTCTGAGCCCAACAGCTGATAACTGCAGATCTTGGACCCTTTACGACATCGCCAATCATCATGTTCTTGTATCCATCGAGGGTTGATTCATCAACCCCACGGACTTGAGCCGTCTTTTTTAAAAATTGAGTGATGTGGGCTTCATCCATTTTTTCTTTAAAAGCTAAAACCACCAAATGAGAGGCTTCGGTAATAGGTGTTTGCCCGAAGGACAAAGGTAAAAGTTGTTGTCTGATTTCAGGATTCTGAACCACGATAAACTTCCAGGGCTGTAAACCGTAAGACGAAGCCGATAATCGAAGTGAATCAAGTAGCACATTCCAATCAGATTCGCGAATTTTTTTAGTCGGATCAAATTTTTTACAAGCGTAACGCCAGTTAAGGTTATTGTGAATCATTTCGTTATCGATGCGTGACATATCCAATTCTCCTATTATTTTGTTGTGAAAACAGACGATGCGAAAAGTGATTTTGTGTAGCCTGGCTTCAGTTCACCGTTGTAGGCGGCCACTCTCCAAAAATACTTTGTGTTAGGTTCTAAATTTTTAACTTCAAAAGAAGTTTCTACCACGGCATTGTTATTTAATACGTACAGAGAGCGGTTATTAAAGCCTGCATCTTTAGAAACTTGTATGTGGTAAACTTTAACGTTGTCAGACGGGGTCCATTCCAATTTAACATCTGTGCCGCTAATAGTTGAAAGAAATTTTGGAGAGGTAAGTTTCACCATAGATGGTTTATCAGTTTTAGATTTGTCTTGAACCGGTTGGGGCAAAACCGCTGCGACTTGTTCGAGGCGCTTTTCAGTCCAGTCTTTGTTTTTACCTTTTTTGGCATGCGCCTCAGTCGTATGTAATTTATCATTACAATGAGCGTCGTTTTCCGCGGAGCACATTGTCGCATCAGCTGTTTTTTTTTCAGTTTCACTCGCGACTGCAAAGTTTAACGTTAAAGCCAATCCTAAAATAAATACATATAATGATTTCATGTAATCCCCTTCAATTTCTGTAAGGCTCTAAGGTGCCGTGACTCAGTGAAATGGTCAAGAATTTGCTCCACTATTTCCTTGTAAACAGGATCTTGAGAGTGCTAGAAACGGTGCATGGTTTTGCGGGTAATCACTGCTGATGTAGCAATACACCAGGAGAGGAAAGTCCGGGCTTCAAAGAGCAACGTCTGGGGTAACGCCCCTCTACCGTAAGGTAAGGAACAGTGGAACAGAAAGAATATCCGAGACTATGATCCTTAGATCGGGAACGGGAGATTTAAGGGGAGTTGGCGGAGTGAAAACAGCTAAACTCGACGTGAAGCAAGATCAAATAGGGAAACATTGTAAAGGTAACTTTACATAACAGCGGCTCGCTAGTGGTTTCCGGGTCAGATCGCTTGAGCCTTAGAGTAATTTAAGGCCTAGAGGAATGCTTACCGAAGTGTGTGAGGATTTTGGGAACAAACACATGGAACAGAACTCGGCTTATAGCAAAACCAACCCATCTTTTGTCGAATAGCTGTCAGGCCTTAAACACCTGACAGTTTTTTTCGTACCTAATAATGTAAGAAAATCGAGGTTGAAGTGAAAATGAAGTATTTTTTCCTAGCAATTATTTTGATGCTTTTTTCGTGTAGTAGAGAAAAGTTTGAAAGCGTCATTGACGCTTTACCGGCTGTTCAAAAAGCAAAAACCGCTTCTAAAGCAGACTTCAATGGTAAATCAGACGCAGAAATTTTGCAGATGAAATATGAAAAAATTTCTTTAAAGTGTGATCTATGGACTCAGTACGGAAAAGAATTAAATTTGAATGCAGCACCTAATGATACAACTGAGATAGATTTTTTTGATGATCCATCATTAGAAAACTCCTTGATCTCGTTGGCGGGAAATACATCGGGTAGAACTCTAAAAATTCAATTAAAAGTAGAATCTTTTAAAATATTTGAAAATCTTGAATACCATGGTCCGACGGGTCGATGGACCTCAGCTCGCTATTCTCCGGTATTTAAATTAGCAATTAAATTTTCAGCCGATAAATCTTCCGGTTCCTTCGGCGGATCTGGCAGTGGAAATGAAATTTTTGAAAAAAGCGCTACCGATTTGATGAATCAATCGAGTCATTCAGATGGCGATGAATTTGAATACTTTGATTATTTGAAATGCGTTTTGAATACCCAAGCAAAAGAAGAGTACAAAGACCAATTCAGCGTAATTAGGAACTAAACACCTGACAGTTTTTTTCGTACCCACACTCGAATTTTAGAAGATTCACTGTCTGTTAATCCAATGAATTGAGCGGCGACGTGAAAGCCATTGGTGGCGCGATCATCTTTGTGACATCCTGTTATGCGCGCGTTGACCGATTCAATTTCGAAATTTTTAAAAAAATCACTTGAAAAACGATACATCTGCCCCGGCGTTAATTGATAATTTGTAGTGAATTTAATTTCATTTTCTGAAATCGAAGTGATATCCGTTTTAAGCGCAACCGTGGCGTGAGCGGAAACGGCGGCCGTTGCAAAACTTGATTGAGTTGATTCCGTTTGATGCAAAATACTTTTTACTTTGGCCACTAAAAGATCTGGATCGATAGGTTTAACGATGTAATCGTTGGCACCTACGTTCAAGGCTCGTTCGATATCGGCTTTTTCTCTTTTTCCGGTTAGCATGATAATGGGGATATCTCGGTTGCGTGTTCCACTCCGAATGGTTGAGATCAGCGTGTAACCATTGGCGCCGGCAGGCATGATGGCGTCGGTGATCATCAGATCAAAGTGTTCAATGGTAAAACGATCTAAGGCATCAATTGAATTGGTGCAGGCAGAGACGTAATAACCCTCTTTTTGAAGAATCGCTTCCAGCGTCATGAGGATTGATTTTAAATCGTCAACAATAAGAATCTTTTTCATGCAGAAGCCTTTTGAACTGAGGATTTGATCAAGTGTATTTCGTGCTGAATCTCGATCAATGAAATTTTAAATTCATTTTCTAAATCGAGTAACACATTTTTGATGTTGATCAGATCGGGGTTAAGTTTAATATCTTCAATTATTTGACAAAGGGACTGAACTTTTCTGGCACCCAGCGCCCCACTGGCTGATTTCAAACTATGAGCTGTGTCAGATAAACTTTCAAAATCTTTTATATCATAGGACTTGGCCATACTGGCGATCATGGCGGGGGTAGATTGAGAATATTCTTCCAAAAGAACTTCAATCAGAAGCTGATCGCCTACAGATAATTCTTTCAATTTGTGTAAGCTTGTTTTCTGAAAGTTTGAACAGTATTTTTTGAGGACCGAAATAAATTCTTCGATCAAAATAGGCTTATTGATGAAATCACTCATGCCGGCGTCGAGACATTTACTTTTTCCGGTGATTTGACCTTCAGCGGTCAAAGCTATGATTTTAATTTGTCTTCTTTTTTCAATTTGCGACTGAATTTCATTTATTTTTTTAGTGGCCTCATAACCATTGAGCACCGGCATATTACAATCCATTAAAATGAGATCATAAAGATTTTTTTCGAATGAATCGACGGCTTCGGCTCCATTATTAACGATATCAACCGTAAAACCAAGTTTAGTCAGATACTGAAAGATAACTTTTTGATTAATTATATTATCTTCGGCCACTAACACATGGCCTGAGAAGGTATTGGCAAAATCTGATAATTTAATGTTTTTGGATTTGTTCAATTCATTGATGCCTTTTTCCAGATCCAGATTAAACCAAAATGTCGATCCTACTCCGGATTGGCTTTCCACCCCGATTTTACCATTCATTAGATCCACAAGTTGTTTACAAATACTTAAACCTAAACCGGTTCCGCCGAATTTGATTCCCGTTTTTGTCTGGAAAAATCGCTGAAACAAACGATCTAATTCTGTTTTGTCCATTCCCGGACCGGTATCGGTCACCGAGAAACGAAGCTGGCTCTGTCGATCATGATCTTTAAGAATATCAATTTTAACCGTAACGGTTCCGTTAGAAGTAAATTTAACGGCATTTCCTACCAGATTCATCAGAATTTGTCGAAGTCGATTATCGTCAGCCAAGAAATAATTATTCAAGCTTTCTGTGTATTCAACTTGAATTTTATTATTTTTTTCAGCACAGGAAAACTTGAAGTTTTCGACGACATCTTTAACCAGGAATTTAAGATCAAAATTATTTTTAACGAGCTCAATTTTTCCCGATTCAATCTTTGAGTGATCGAGAATATCATTAATTAAAGCTAATAAAGAATGAGCCGACCGGCGGATGATACTGACAAATTCACTTTGCTGTTCATCAAGCTGGGATTCACTTAATAAGGTGGTTAATCCGATAATACCATTCATCGGTGTACGAATTTCGTGACTCATGGAAGCTAAGAAATCGGATTTCTTTTTAGATCCTTCAATCGCTATTTCTTTTTCTTTTTTCCACAACTCTTCGAGCTGTTTTTTGTGGCTGATATTTTTCATAACCACAACCGCACCCAGAGTGTCCCCTTTGTTGTCGACGAAAAATCCATTCGAAGCTGAAATATAAAGTCCCTGAGGATGAATCGAATTGTTAACTAAAATTTCCTGATCGGTGACAATATTTTTATTTACGGCTTTGTGGAACGGAAGCTCAATCTTTTCAAGTTTTCGACCTTGAAGATCATGAAAACCCATTTGATCTAAAGAACTCTGGTAATAAAGATCTTTAATTTGTGGACCAATGATTTCTAAAGCGGATTGGTTGTAATAGGTGAAAAATCCAAATCGGTCGGAGACGATCACGCCTTCAGACATGTTATCGATAACACTGAGAAACGTTTTTAATTCCGATTCTTTTTGTACTAAAAGATCATTGAGCTTT
>JACMMZ010000238.1 GCA_014378775.1 Pseudobdellovibrionaceae bacterium | reverse complement strand
TGTTTGTATAAAAATTTGAATTTATGGCATTGTTGATAGCTAATGTGACGGTGGTATTTACGCCCACGTTGATCGGATTTGACGAGTTATCCTGAGCCTGTATCGTCACGGCCACGCAGGTATTTACTTTAATAAAGGCTGGGGTGTTAATAAACTCAAGCTTGGTTGGATTTGATGTAAATGTTGCCGTCACCGCTCGAGTGGTTAAGATCGTTCCCGCATTTTTTTTATAATTGATTGTGACCGTGTCAGAAAATCCACCTGAAACGGCAGATCGTGCGGTAACCACAAAATTGCAAATCCCGTAACCAACTAACGTAGCAGTGCAATTTCCGCCAGTTCCCGGAAAGGTTCCCCCTTTGAAGCTATACAAGGCGCTTGAAAAAGCTGCGCCGGCAACCAGAGTTGCTTGGACGGATGTGGTGTTGGTCAAAGTAAAAATTTTATCAACATTGGTATTAGTGGCGATACTTCCGTAGTTATAAGTAGCTCCGTCAGAAATAAGCAGATTGGCATATTGTGGCTGCCAAAACCCCATCGGAATAAAAACCTGCGCCGGAGTACATATACCCATTAAAAAAATGAATGAAAATAAAATGGAGCGAAAGAGACTCATCGTATTAGTTTAAGGGGTTTGGGTTATTAAACAAGCCGATTTAAATGAATAGGAATTAAATAATTATAGGCCGATATTTGATCACTGAGGAGCCCCATGAGCTTAATATGAGACAGATTAAACCCCGTTTGGAGACTACCGAACAAGCGAATAGATGACAATAAAATGAAACAAAGCACCGACGATGGTGAATAAGTGAAATAATTCATGATAACCAAAAACTCCGGGCACAAAATTTGGTTTTTTCATTGCGTAAAAAACGGCCCCTACAGTGTAGACGACTCCCCCGGCCACGATTAATAAAAGTTGTGCGGACCCCAATGTGTCTTTGAATTCACCCAGATAAGGTAAGGCCAACCAACCCATGACGACGTACAAAATAGATGTCACCCATTTAGGTGCCTTCACCCAAAAAAATGATTGGATTAGACCCAAGCTTGCAGCTGACCAAATAATAATAAGTAATTGGTCCCCGCGGGCGACCGGCAAAGCCAACAGACACAACGGAGTAAACGTGCTGGCGATCAAAATAAAAATGGCGGTGTGATCGACCCGCTTTAAAAAAGCCCGCGGCTGAGGCTCCCAATGAGGAATATGATAAACGGCGCTAACTCCAAATAAAAAAAGTAAGCCTAAAACGTAGATCACACTAGCTGCGAATGAAATCGGTGACGTGCTTTTAGCGATCAATAAGCTTCCTGCGCCCAAGGTTACAAAAAATGCCGCCTGGTGAAGATGTCCACGTAGCCGGGGTTTTTTCAATGGTTTCATAATTTCCGTCATGATTAAACATACGAAAATTTAAGAGCGCTGTCGCCGTATTTTTATTTTTTTATCGACTTCGCAAATTGATTGCAATCCAAAATTGAAGTCTTGATATTTAATCTTTCATCAAAAGAAGCTTTTTTATCTTTGACACAAATATCCATCTTTTTCCATTTTTTATTGATAAAGGCCTGTCCCGTGTCCACGGCTTTAAATAAGATATGCCCTTTATATTTTTTTTTGACAGCTTTAGACATGTCTTTGGCGTAATTCTTATCCAGTTGCGGAATACAAAAATAGGTCTTCATGTATTTTGACATATTTTTTTTATAATCCATGGCCAATGAAACGTAGGGCACTTCACCAGCTAAAAATTCTTGCAGCGTATTTAACTTTTGACCGTAGCGGTCCTTAAAGCCACCCTCAAGCACAGAATGATCTGGATAATACCCGGTCAGCTTTGTTTCCTGACTTAACACTTTCCCAGTCTGAGTCCATCCGATCTGAAATAACAGCACCAGCAAAAATATTTTTATCATGGATTGAATTTGCTTTGGATGCTTTTCACACGGTAACGAAAAATTTGAGTGACATCTTTTCGGATGAAAGAACCCAAAGCTAAAAGACCGATTAAATGACCCGGAATTTTATATTTAATTCGGTCTTCGATCAGTGTTCCATTTTTTACCGGGGTAAAAGTATGCGTGTGCTGCCACATGGAATAAGGGCCTTTGTTTTGATTATCAATAAACATTTCTAAAGGCTTAAATTCAACAATTTGGGTCTGCCAAGAGGCTGGAATACCATGAATTTTTAATTTATAATTAATGATGGTATCTTTTTCGATTTCTTCAGAAGACATATTCTTAACTTTGAAATTTAAAAAATCTGGAGTAATTTTTTCTAAGTTTTGAGCTGCACTGAAAAAATTAAAAACATTTTCAATTTTATCCGGTACGAACTGAGATACCGAAAAATTTTGCACTAAGTAATCTTCGCTGTGGTAAATATCTTTCAAAGCCTGTTTGAGATTTGCAAATTGAAATTGAAAGCCTTGATCCAGCATCTTTTGCGGCTTTACTTTTTGAGATGTTAAAAGCACTTGAGCCATTTCGCCCAGAACCATTCCCACCACAAACTGCGGGACTTTCATCACAAAAGGAACTTGTCTTTCGGACGCTAAATCCGCAATAAAAACGGATTGGGTCACCGGATAAGGTGAAACTAAATTGTAAATGCCTTTAGATTCAGAATTTTCCATCGCTTCAATTGCAAAGTTTATCCAGTCCTGAATATGGATCCAACTCATGAAGTTGTCTCCGCTTCCTACCACCACTGGAGGCATTTTCTCTAAGGCTCCGCCGGACCGCGCCAGTACAATTCCCGTTCGTAAAATCACGGTACGAATTCCGAGTTTATCAGCTTTGATTATTTCTGATTCCCACTGTTGTACGACATCCGCTAAAAAATCGGATCCTGGACTGGCGTTTTCGGTTAGATTTTTTTCGCCTTGGTCACCGTAAAAACCAATTGCACTTCCCGCAATAAAAACTTTGGGCCGATGGGCTTCTTTTAATTTTTTAAAAGCTGAAATAATTTTTTTTGTGCCGATGACACGCGAATCTAAAATATTTTTTTTGATTTGTTCATTCCATCTCTGGGCGGCAACCGGCTCTCCGGCTAAATGAACAACAGCGTCGCAGTCTTTCAGCGCTTCGAGTGGAAATTCTTGATCACTCAGAGCGTCCCAAGAGTATGTCTGCTTTTCCGGCAATTCGACTATTTTACTTTTATCGCGCCCTACGCCGACCACCGTATGTCCTTTTTTAAGCAAATCAATTAATAATTTTTTTCCGATCAATCCAGTGGCACCCGTTATAAGTATTTTCATTTGTTCATCATATCGAGAAACTCGGTATTTGCACCAGCTCGCACATCGCGACAAGACGAATTTTACAGGTGACACCTTCATCGTCGCCTTTAATAATTCAACCAACGAAAAGCACGCGCTGGTTACCAACATAAAAGAGGGGTTTTATGAAGTTTCAACGACGCCAATTCTTACAAGCGTTTGCAAGCCTTCCCGTTCTTCATTACTTATCAGGCTGCAGTCCAAAAGACCGTGACTCGGTAGCGGCCGCTCAAGCACCAAATAAAAAAGAAATAGTCCCCACTGCCGGTGTCAAACCAGGCTTTCTTTCGATTATCCAGGGCCCGACCACGAGTCAGCAAACTTTGATTAACGTTTTTGCCCCTCGGCTAAAAGATTATGCTTATGAAGTCACGGATGACTCAGGTGTTTTGATGCCAGTTGAAAAATATGAAATTGTCAAAGGCCCGTTCTTTTTTAATATCGATAAATTAAAAATTTCAAATCTTACGCCGCTTCGAAATTATAAATTACAAATTATAGATACGACATCCAAATCCGGGATTCGCTCGGTTGTGGATGAGCGTTTGTTTCAATCATTAGATTTAAATAAATCCCAACCCGAATTCGCTTTGGTTTCGTGTGTATCCGATGACTACCGTTTTAATGACGTGATTGATCCCATGTGGAATCGTTTAAAAAATGAAAATGTGGA
The DNA here is from genome assembly GCA_014378775.1 of Pseudobdellovibrionaceae bacterium. Classification (GTDB taxonomy): domain Bacteria; phylum Bdellovibrionota; class Bdellovibrionia; order Bdellovibrionales; family Bdellovibrionaceae; genus Pseudobdellovibrio. The sequence goes on along the minus strand of JACMMZ010000238.1, from coordinate 629 downwards.
TTTTATCGCGATGACCGGAGACGTCGTCTACGTCGATGATAAAAATTTAGTAGAACGTCAAAAAGCTACCGAGATGGATATTTGGCAACGCTATGTTGATACGTTTAAGCGCATTCCCCTTTATCACTGGTATAATTTGAAACCGATTTTTGCGACTTGGGATGACCATGATTTTGGAACCAACGATGGGGACAAAAACTTTATCGGTAAAGAGGCTGCCACCAAGCTTTTTAAAGCCGCTTTTATGGGTCCCGAACTTGATGATAAAAATTTTTCATGGACTTTAGGTCCCGGCGGAACCTCAAGTTTACTGACGGCCTTTGGACAAAAATTTTTCTTTATGGATGATCGAACTTTTCGTCAACCAAACAAAGACTCCGCCATCACATCTGAGCCTTTTGGCCATTGGGGTGAAAATCAACATCATTGGCTGATCGACAGTTTAAAACAAGACAACACGCCGGCGTGGATCATTAACGGTAATCAATTCTTTAACGGGGCCAACATGCCTTTTACGGAGTCCTACCAGAAAAATCATCCGGTCGAATTTAAAACTTTCGTGGAGGAAATAAAAAACTTCACGGCCCCTGTGGTTTTTGCTTCGGGCGATGTTCATTTGTCAGAAATCA
>JACMMZ010000237.1 GCA_014378775.1 Pseudobdellovibrionaceae bacterium | reverse complement strand
AAGAACAGTGCATTTAGTTTCCCGCAAATTGGTGGCCTGGGCGATGATCTTGCCATTTTTGTCGGTAATCACGGCACCAATCGGAACTTCGCCCAGAGATTCAGATTTACGAGCGAGGGCGAGTGCCTTTCTCATCATTTTGAGGTCGAAGTTTGCACCAAATTCTTGCGTTTGATTGTTAGATGTCATAGCTTCAGTCCTTGTTATTTATGACCTATTCCATAGTAAAACCTATGGAGTTACAAATACATGTATAATGTATTTTATTTCGATTGGGAAGGATGGTGAATTAATCATGGCTTTAGTTAAAATTCGTGACGGAGAAAGTTTTGAATCCGCATTCAGAAAATTTAAAAAATCTTGTGAAAAAGCAGGAATCCTTTCTGACATTAAAAAACGCGAACACTTTGAAAAACCTAGCGTAGCTGGTAAGAAAAAATCTATCGCTGCTCGTAAACGCGCTCATAAAAAAGTACGTACAGGCGGTTTCAAGGCAAGAGAACAAGAGTAATTGATCTTAATCAATCCCTCTTTGCGAAAACAGGGATTGATATCACAAAAACGTAAATGGATGTTCTATGGAAATCAGAGAAAAAATTACCGCTGACGTTAAAACGGCTATGTTCGCCAAAGATTCTGTAAAATTAAACACACTTCGTTTTTTACAATCGGCCATCAAAAATAAAGAAATCGATTCACGACCAACGCCAATAACTGCCGATGATGTTATGGGAGTGATTAAAAAATTAGTTAAACAACGTAAAGAATCAATCGAACAATTCTCGGCCGCGAACCGAATGGATTTAGCAGATCAAGAATCCGCTGAACTTAAAATTTTAGAAACCTATATGCCCGCACAAATGGGACATGACGAAGTCAAAAAAATTGTAGGCGAAGTAATCGTCGCGGTCGGAGCCAAATCAGTCAAAGATATGGGATCCGTCATGAAAGAGACTGTAGTTCGTACGGCCGGAACGGCTGATAGCAAGATGATTAGTGAAATCATCAAAGCTCAATTAGCAGCCTTGTCGGTTTAATGCGATACCCACCCGAGTTTATTGATAAAGTCCAAGAGGCCGCAAGCTTGCTGGATATTATTTCACAATACACGCAATTAAAACCCAGTGGAGCAGGCTTCATGGGCCGATGTCCTTTTCCGGATCATCAGGAAAAAACGGCCAGTTTTTCCATGAGTGAAGCCAAGCAGGTTTATCATTGCTTCGGTTGCAAAAAAAGCGGCAACATTTTTACTTTTCTTCGTGATTACAACGGCATGAATTTTCCGGAAGCCTTAGAATATTTAGCTGATCGACACGGTATCGTTATTCCGGTGGCCAACGATGGTAAACAAGATCAGTACGCGCAATCTCAAGACGTGAAAAAACAAGTTTTAAAAATGAATAAAATTGCGTCCGATTTTTTTAAAGAAACTTTAAAGCGGTCATCTTTAGATTCACCCATTAAACAGTACATTTCAAAACGAAAATTAACGCCAGAGACGATCGAAGAATTTCACATTGGATACTCATCAAGTGAATGGGATCGATTAAGTCTCCATTTGCAAAAAAACAATTTTTCTATGCCGTTAGCGGATGAAGCTAAATTAGTTAAGGCCCGTAAAGAAGGCCAAGGTTATTTTGATCTTTTTCGCGACCGCCTCATGTTTCCGATTATATCACCCAGTGGTGAAGTCCTGGCATTTGGTGGACGAATCCATGACCAGGGTGAACCCAAATATTTAAATTCACCAGAAACCGTGGTATTTTCGAAAAGCAAAGTTTTGTACGGGTTAGCGCAAACCGCAAAATATATTCGCTCAGAAGATTGCGTGATTATCGTGGAAGGTTACATGGACCTCGTCAGCCTTTACCAGGCGGGATTAAAAAATGTGGCCGCTAGCATGGGAACGGCATTAACCGCGGAACACGCCAAACTCATCAAACGTATGACCAATAATGTTGTGGTCTTATTCGATGGGGATGAGGCCGGGCAAATGGCGGCAGAAAGAAGTTTATCTATTTTATTATCACAGGGACTTTATCCGAGAGGATTAGTTTTGGTGGATGCCAAAGATCCCGATGAGTATGTAAATAAATTTGGATTAGCGGCAATGAATGAAAAAATTCAAAAGTCTTCTGATTTATTTAATGTGGTTTTACAAAGTTGGATGATCGATTACCGCGGCGAAGCTTCGCAAAAAGTAAAATTAGTGGATCGCTTGAAACCTATTTTCGATTCGATTTCAGATAATCGATTAAAGGGTTTGTACGCGGAAGATCTGATGATGCGGATGAATGTGACGAAAGATTGGCTCCGTTCTGCCCTGCAGGCGAGTCAAGCCGGTGGAAATAACGCAAATAGACAAGCACCATCAGAGGCTCAGCGCGGGCAAAACGTGCAAAACTTACAATCGCAAAACAGCACCGCCATAGACACAGCCCAGGGGGAAAATTCAACTCTTCACATCGGCCGCGAAGTTGATCCAAACGATCCGTTCGGTCCGCTGACCGAGAAAATTAAGATCTCTGATGCGAATCAAGTCGAACTTATGCTTTTACAGATGGGGCTCAAGAGCCGTGCCAATTTCGAATGGCTGCTTGAATATTCAGAGACGATAACTAAAGAAGAATTCAATGATAACAATGAGGTTCCAACCCACTCTCAAATATTTGGCTTTAAGCAAATAATAAGCCAAATCAATCATTTAGGCGTTCGTAAAATTTTTGAAATCGGTGAGCAAGTTTATAGACAAGGTGTCAACAAATTTGATAAGTTTTTCACCTTGCTGATTGATAAAATCGATAAACCAGAAATGCTATTTCAAAACTCGAATTTGGGAGCCGCAGCCGCATCGCCGCACAACCAAGAATTCGATGTGGAAAAAGAGCAAAAATATTTATTCGATTTAATTAAAAAGATTCAGCAAAATTTTATTAAAGCACAGTCAAAGAAAATGGCCAGTGATATCAAATCCGACAAACAAGGTTTTGATGTTGATAAGCTTAAAGAATTTGTCGAACTGCAAAAAAGCAGACTGTCTTTAAAAAAATAGTTCCTGAAAAAAGTTTTTAAAAATGAGTGAGGTTTCATGTCGAGCGAAATTGTAAATACAAATCAAAAACAAACTCAACCAGAGAAGGCCGAAAACAGAATCTTGACCATTGCGGAACAAGATACTGTCGCTAAAGAAGAGCTTCATAAACTCATCAAGCTGGCCAAAGAAAAAGGGCGCATCACGATCGAAGAGATCAATGATGCTTTACCGATTGAAGTCGTCGCGGCATCTGTCCTTGATGCTTTCATGCATGCATTAGAAGCTAATGATGTCGTTATCACGGAGTACTCTGAAGCCGCAAAAGCTGAAGAGCGCGAAGAATTTCTAGCTGATGTTGATAAAGACGAAGAAGATGAAGAAGACGCAAAAGAAGTCGAAGATGTTAAATCGGCTGATCCGGTCCGTTTGTACCTTCGCAAGATGGGTTCCGTTTCATTATTAACTCGTGAGGGTGAAGTAGAAATTGCTCGTCGTATTGAAAAAGGCGAACGAGAAATTGTTCGCGCCATGTTGATGTCTCCATTAGGAACTTTTGAAATTATTAATTTAGGTAAGCGTTTAGATCAAGGCCGGATCAAAGTTAAAGCCATCTTCCGTGGTTTGGAAGATGAAGATCATCAGTACGATGAAAAAGAATACATCGAAAAAATCCACCAACTCATCGGCGTAGTTATTCAATATCAAAAAGACACTGAAAAAGCTTTCACCGCACTTCGTGATGAAAATGTAAAAGTCGATGCTAAAGCAAAATTGACTCAAGAAGTTCAAGGCTTCAATGAAGGCCTGATGGCCAACTTTGAATCAATTAACTTTAATCGTAAAACGATTAATCGGGTTGTGATTAAATTCAAAAACTTAGTGAACCGCATGGGATCATTAAGAAAGCGCATTAAAGACGGAATTGAAAAAACGTTCTCTAAAGATGTCGCCACCATGGTTGAACGTTTAAAATTAATTGAAACCAACGAAAAAGAATTAATTAAAATGACGCGTGAAACGGGTCATAGTTATGGAAAATTCCGGACTTACACCATCACGGCTCAAGAGGCCGAAGTTCGTTTAAAACGTCTTCATTTTGATACTGAAATGAATTTCCGCTGGATTCAAGAAACCTACACCGCGATTTGGAAAGGTGAGCGCGAAGCCGATGCCGCAAAATCTGAATTGGTTGAAGCCAATTTACGTTTGGTGGTATCCATCGCGAAAAAATACACCAACCGGGGTCTTCAATTCCTGGATTTGATACAAGAAGGTAACATCGGTTTGATGAAAGCCGTTGATAAATTTGAATACCGCCGTGGTTACAAGTTTTCCACTTACGCGACATGGTGGATCCGTCAGGCCATCACGCGTGCCATCGCCGATCAGGCCCGTACGATTCGTATTCCCGTTCACATGATTGAAACCATCAATAAACTGGTTCGAACTCAACGTATGTTGATTCAAGAACTAGGACGTGAAGCGACTCCGGAAGAAATTGCCGATAAAATGGATATGCCGGTGGATAAAGTTCGCAAAGTTTTAAAAATTGCGAAAGAACCTATCAGCTTAGAAACCCCGGTCGGTGAAGAAGAAGATTCTCACCTAGGTGATTTCATCGAAGATAAAAAAGTTATTAATCCTGCTGAAGCGATCGTGAACTTGAATTTAGCCGAGCAAACTCGTCGAGTGTTATCGACGCTAACTCCGCGCGAAGAAAAAGTTTTACGTATGCGTTT
>JACMMZ010000236.1 GCA_014378775.1 Pseudobdellovibrionaceae bacterium | reverse complement strand
TTATCCTGTAAAGTAGTTTTTAAATCAAACTGAATTTCATTTTAGGTTAGCATTTGTTGGTGGAAAATCAGTAAAGATTTTGTTGGCTGGGTTAGGTAGTGTACAGCAGGTTGGCATTGACGTACTTAAAATCCAATCTATTTTTCATAAATTTTCCAGTGTAATAAAGTTGTTTGTCGATGCTTTAAGATGAACCAAAATGACTGCATTTCGCAGAATTTAGTTCTCTTATTCAGTGCTGTTTGTGAGGTGTACGTTGCTAATTGACAGAGAGAAGAATGGTGCGATCAAGAATGATACACATATTCACCGTTTTTGAATTATTATTTATAGTTAAGTTCATGTCGTACCTCCTTTTATTAAGATGTTATAAGAATACTTAATGATAAATTATTTGTCAATTTATCTAGACTACAAATTAATTTATGGACTCGATTATTTTTTATGTAGTTCCGAATTGGAACTTCATTTAACTATCGTGGATCGGTTCGTAAAAACAAACAAATAATTCAGTTTCGTCGATCAGCGAATCTTCTGGAAACTGAGTTTTAAAGAGTCCAGCGTATTCTTTTTTAAATTTTTCAACATTATTTTCAAACCCCATATGCTTGAGGATAATCGGATTGGGATCGCCGAAAGTCGTGATGAAAGCATCGACAAGTTTAGCTTTGCCTTGAATTTCTTTTTGCATATCACAAACGAGATAATAATTTCCTACCTCAGCTAAGCGTTCATCGACCAGGCCGGGTTGGAATCTTTCGATATTATCCACCGGTTCGCAACTGACGAAAAGGCCTCGATTTAAAATATGCATAGACACTGTGTCTAAATACAGTCCGATTTTCATTTGTACAGTCTATCAAAAATAGACATCGAGTTAAAACAAGAATATACCTAGTCTGTATGAAAAATGCGGTGAAAAATAAGGAAATCAAGACAGTCGCTATTGCCAATCGCGGCGAAGTGGCCGTTCGGATTATAAAAGCCTGCGAAGAGTTAGGTCTAGCCACGGTTCTGCTTCATTCTGAAGCAGATGTAAATTCTCGAGCTTATCGGATGGCGACTCATAAAATTTGTATCGGCCCCTCGCCCACATCCGAAAGTTATCTTAATATTCAAGCTAACATTCAAGGGGCACTAGCGGCCGGAGCAGATGCCGTTCATCCTGGGTTTGGTTTTTTATCAGAAAATGCCGATTTTGCGCAGGCCTGTTTAGATGCGGGTTTAGTTTTTATTGGACCGAGCGCGGATTCGATTCGTCGTTTAGGGGACAAAATTTCGTGCAAAGCCTTAGCTTTGAAAGCCGGACTTCCGTTAGTTCCGGGATATCAAGGTGACGATCAATCTGTTTCTCGCTTGATAACTGAAGTCGAAAAAATTGGATTACCGGTTATTGTCAAGGCCGCCGCCGGCGGTGGTGGGCGCGGAATGAAGCTCATTCAAGACATGAAAGATGCTTCGGATTTAATTGAATCGGCGAAGCGTGAATCATTATCAGCTTTCGGTTCTGAAAAAGTTTTTTTAGAAAAATATCTAGATCATGCGAAACATATCGAATTTCAAATTTTTGGTGATTGCACCGGAAAAGTTCAGCATTTATTTGACCGTGAATGCTCAGTTCAGCGCCGTCATCAAAAAATTATCGAAGAGGCCACATCACCCTCGTTGACGGACGAATTACGAAAACAAATGGGGGCCGCCGCCGTTTCGATCGGGCAATTGGTGAATTATCAAAGTGCCGGGACTGTCGAATTTTTATTACAAGATGGAAAATTTTATTTACTGGAAGTAAACACACGCTTGCAAGTCGAACACCCGGTAACTGAAGAGGTCGTGGGCGTTGATTTGGTTAAAATGCAAATTTTAACCGCCATGAATAAATTTATTTTCTCTGATCAAGATGTTCGAATTCCTCGGGGCCATTCGATTGAATGCCGCGTGTATGCCGAAAATCCTTATCAGGGAGGGGTCCCTTCGACGGGTCGACTGGGAAAAGTCAGCTGGCCCGAGGGTCCACGTCGTCGTTATGAATTTGGATTTGATTCAGGTGACACTATAACT
>JACMMZ010000034.1 GCA_014378775.1 Pseudobdellovibrionaceae bacterium | reverse complement strand
TGTCAGAAATCATGAAAATTTTAAAAGACGTCATCGGATTTAATTCCTATGAGTTTACCTCCAGTTCAATGCACTCGTATTTAAGTGAAGGTTGGGTCAACCCGCTTCGTATCGTAGGCGCCTATGTAATCGATTTTAATTTTATAAAATTTACGTCAGTCGTAAATAATGGTGGGATAAATATTCACACAAAATGCTTAGGTTTACCTGAAGAGCCCTTTTTTGAAATGGCTTTTAACGTCTCAAGATAACTACGGCTGACAACGATCCATGGTTATCGTTTTCATGACTGAACCTTTGGTCACTACGGCTTGGCCACAGGTGCTTCCGTAAACAACTTGCAAGGCCGTTCCGTCGGTACAACCACCGGCCCAAGAGCCAGATATGGGACAATTACATGTACTTCCCCAAGCGACATTTGTATGCGACATGGTGCAACTGATCGAAGTTAAATTATCGATAATCATCAAGCTTCCGCTATTTAAAGTCCTCGGTAAACCCCGTGTTGCGCCCGTGACTGAAATTGGACCGGTGGTCAGGCTGGTCATGTCTAAAACGACTTTATCACTTGATGTGGTAAAGGTACGACGAATTCCAGTGCTGGAAAAATTAAAAGATGTGGCGTTAACGCGAGTTAAGGATTGTCCCGTCGACACGGCTGATACTTTAAATACGGCTCCGCGAAATCCCGCAATTTGATAATTTGGGGACCGGGTTACTTTGTCGTTAGCCATCGGGATAGTGCATGAACTTAATCCGGTTCCGGTAAAGGTTAAAGTCACTGACCCCGTTGTTGTACCGCCTCCGGCCAAGGTGCAGTCAGTGAAAGACCGTGTAGCGACGCCCGTTCCAGGATTACAGGAAAAAGGGGTGGCACTGCAAGTCGCCGCAAAACTTTTTGGAATAAGTAAATCGGAAATATTCATGCCCTTAGGCTTTAATCGCGCGAAAGCTTTCTCGTATCCGGTGGGATTGAATTTAGCGATACTCCCGTCAGACTTTCCGCCTGATTCATCGATCGAAACCAAAGCATCACCAATTTGCTGAGCCATTTCTTCGTTAGTATCGATGGTGTAGTTATCTTCAGCCAATTTACCACATGATAAAACTAAAGTGGATAGGAGAAAAATTGAAACCAGTGAAATTTTCGAAAAAATCATGAATCCGCTCCTTTTGAAAAAATAAGTTCAACCCAACGCTACGCCGATCGAATCGAGCCCGTCAAACGGATCTTAAGCTTTCATATCTTTAAACATTACTTTCCAATAACCAGATAACTCAAGATCCACGTCTAAGCGACGCAAAAGTGATGAAATTCCACCGAGTTTTCGGTGTAAAAACAATAATCGGTGCGGCGGAGCTGAATATTTTAAAAGGCCCAAGAACTTACCGACATTTTCCTTCGTGCGGCGGTTGTATTCTTGGTTACCAAAACTGAATTTACTATTTTTTTCAGAGGTAAAAAATGGCTCTACGGCCAAATTAAGAATATCCACAAATAGATCTTTGGCTTCCTGACTTTCGCGTTGATCGATCAGATTAAAATCTACGCCAATTCTGATGATTTCAGCTTTTTGCGCAATTTGATCTTTCGTTTTTTTAAGATCATACACACTTTTAATCAGGCTTAAATATTGCGTTCTAAAGTCCTTATCGTATTCACGGGTGGCCCCAAAATCGAGCAACACTAATCCAATATCGCCGGCCTCTTCACGCACTAAGAAATTGGCAAAATTGGGATCTGTTTGCACTAAACCCCAATGATAGAATTCGTGACAGTAAAGATTTAAAACCAAATGCGCTAACTTTTCTTTTTTCTTCTGTGCTGGATTAGTTTTAAGCCAGTCATTAATACTTAAGCCTGCTTCCCATGACATGGTGATAACTTTTTTAGTGCTCATCGCCGTGTAAGGCTCCGGAGAAAAGTATTTATCTTTATCATTACTTAAAGCCACAAGATGTTTACGGTATTTTTTTAAGTACTCAACTTCTTGTTCAAAATCGACTTCTTGACTCAGAACTGATTTCATTTCCGCAAATAACGGAGATAGATTCATTTTTCGATTAGTTAAAACACAAAAACTTTGCGCAACTTTTTTAATCAAAGCCACGTCGGAATTTATGGATTTTGCCACCCCAGGATGTTGCACCTTGAGCACAACTTTTTCACCTTTATATTCAGCTAAATGAATTTGCGCAATGCTGGCTGATGCAATTGGATCGGGATCAATATTTTCTAATTTATTAAATTTTTCAACGCCCAATTCTTTTTTTAAAGTGGCTTCAACCACGTTAAATTTAATTTTTGATCCCTTGTTCTGCAGCTGACTAATGATTTGCACGGCTTCGGGTGGAAAGTAATCATCTAATTCAATACTAAGCATTTGTCCGGCTTTCATGGCCGCACCTTTTAGATTTGATAAAGTCTCGGTGATCATCTTTGCTTGTTCAATCCGCGATTTCAAATCACCAGATTTGAATTCTTTTAATCCAACTTTAACGGATAGTTTCGTGAGCTCGTAAGTTCTTTTTAAAAATGAATCTGACATATTATAACACCCAAAAAGCTAATGCGGCTACCAACGTGGGAACCAAAGCGGATTTAAATAAATTCCAAGCGGAAATTCCGCTGGATCCAAAACTTGAATTAAGAATACTATACCCGGCAGGATTCGGGGCATTGGCAATCACGGTCAAACCTCCGCCCACAACACTACCAGCCACTAAGGCGTATTTTGAAATCTCACTTAAACCCGCCACCTGTGAACCCAAATACGTAATAGCGGCATTATCAGCGACGGCAGTCAAGCCAGCTGCACCCAAATACAAGGACAGGGCACCCAATTGAGATAAAATTTGTTCAAGCCACCAGCCTTGCATTCCACCGAGCACCACCAGTCCACCTAAAAAAAATGAAACCAATAAAGGACCTTTTAAATTTAATGGAGTTTGATATTCATCCGTTACCGCCGTCAAACCTAAGAAAAATAAAAAGAATGCTAAAAAAACTACGCTATGATGATGGTTCAGTACGATTAAAAATAAAAATAACAAATGAAGCGCCGTTACCCACATCGGAATCTTAGGCCGTGCTTCTGGTTCTGGCGGATAAGAATTTTTAAGATTCGAAATTTCCTGCTTAAACTTTATCGCAACCATCAAGGTTGAAATAACAATGGCGACAAAAGCTTTCCATCCAAAATGGGTTAGCATATGCATCGTATCCCAATTCCATTTCGCCGCCACCATCAGAACTGGTGGTGCCGCAAAAGATGTTAACGTCCCCCCAATAGACACGTTCACAAAAAGTAACCCTAATGTAGCGTATTTTAATTTCAATGAAATATCTTGAATGTATAAGCGGTTTAATAAAATAAGAGCCGTCACTGTCATCGCGGCCGGCTCCGTGATGACGCTTCCCAAAATTGGACCCACTACTAGAGCTGAAATATAAAATCCAAGGTTTTTATTTAAGGGTAATAGTTTTGTTACGCCGTCTATGATAAAGGTTGCGCAGTTCAAAATGGGTTTCGTGGCGCAAACGGCCATCAATGCGAAAACTAAAAGAGGCTCGGTGAAGCTTCTTGTCTCTAGATAATTTACCGCTGCCGTTGAATTTTCTAACAAGCTAAAAATTAAAACGAAGATGGCGGCCCAGATTCCAAAAACGACTTCGACCTCACCCAAGAAATGAAATAAATTTTCACCGACCGAACCTTCGTCAAAACGGTGCGCTTGTTTTTGAAAAAACTTAACCGAAAAAGTATGTATGATCGCCAAAACAAAACAAATCGTTCCGGCGTATTGAATCGGGCTCGCTTGATTGAAATCCATGGCTATTCTCAAAGGTAAAATGTTTCTTTTAAATTAGCACGATCGCTATCTCAAGGCTACCTCCGTTTCCATGCTAGGTCCTTGAGCATAATGATTTTCTTCAATATCTGAGATCAAATTGACTGCTCACCTGAATAATTATTTAATTTAAAAATGAACACAGATAAAAATTTACATGCGGGTCTCGGATTAAAAGAAGCAGTCGCGCTGGTTGTAGGTACCATCATCGGAACCGGCGTATTTTTAAAAACGGCCATAATGTCAAATACCGTGGGCTCGGAAGCCGTCGTTATGCTGGCCTGGGTCGTAGCCGGAGTTCTATCTTTAACCGGAGCACTCACTTACGCCGAACTCGGTTCTTTGTTTCCAAAAGCCGGAGGTGAATACGTTTATCTTAAAGAGGCCTACGGAAATACTATCGGATTTTTATACGGCTGGATGAGATTTTGGATTGGATCTCCGGGATCAATCGCCGCTTACGCCGTCGGAAGCGCGACCTTCATGAATTTAATTCTCCATTTTGAGAACCCGCAAATGATTACTTGGATTGCGGTCAGTTTAGTTATTTTATTCAGTGGCTTAAATTGTTTGAGTGTAACTTTTGGCGGAACGCTCAATGTTTTTCTGACAGTAGTTAAAGTCTTGATTATTTTTACTTTGATCTACGGTGCTTTTTTCATAAGTACCCGAGCCGGAAACCCCATTAACTTTAATGAAATGGGATCACATTGGAAAGGCTGGAGTTTTTTCGGCACCGCGGTTTTGGCGGCATTGTGGGCCTATGATGGCTGGAACAATCTTCCGATGATGGCCAGCGAAGTTCGAGACAGTGCTAAAAACGTCCCACGGGCTTTGATTATCGGAACCCTGCTTATTTTATTAATTTACGGCCTCATTAATCTTTCATATTTTTACGCTTTACCTTTTTCGGAAATTTTATCGGCTAATTCAGACCTTAATCCTACTGCCTTACCGGTGGCAGCCAAATCGGCTATGACTTTTTTAGGTGAAATCGGGATTTTATTTTTATCGGTGGCCATGACCATTTCCGCGTTGGGTGCCATGAATGGAACGATTATGACATCGGCTCGAGTACCCTATGCCATGGCCAAAGACGGATTATTTTTTTTTAAACTTTCAGATCTTCATCCCAAAACAAAATCACCGATTTATTCGGTCATCTTACAAGGACTCATTTCGATCGTTCTCGCTTTATCCGGATCTTTTGATCAGCTCACAGATTACGTGGTTTTTGCCGGATGGTTATTTTACGCTTTATGCGCTTTCAGCGTGATCATTTTTCGAAAAAAATTACCAACAGCCGAGCGCTCTTACAAGGTTTGGGGTTACCCGATCATTCCATTATTATTTGTAGGATGCGCGATTTTACTTTTGATTAACACGATCATCACCA
>JACMMZ010000235.1 GCA_014378775.1 Pseudobdellovibrionaceae bacterium | reverse complement strand
AAATACACTCATCTTCGGATTCAAACATGAAATATTTTGAATTCCAGTACTATTAGCTAAATATTCGTATGAAGTGATTACGTCATTATAGATATTAAAAGCGCCGCCTTCAATTTTTGCGGAAAGACTTTCGGACCCGGATGCGGTGGGGTTGGCGCTGAAAGTTCCTGCTCCTGGTATTGCAACTACAGATTGAGCGCGGTAAACGGTGTTTGAATAAATATCTTCTTTCACGCTAAATAAAACGGTAAAGGCCGGTTTACCGGCGGCACTCGGTGCTGTCGGAGTAGGATTGTAATTTGTGCGTGATAAAACTTCGACTGTATAATTTCCGGTCGTTGAAGGAATGCGCAATTCAGAAGTTCCGTCTAAAGCTTTAAGTAAGCCGGAAGAATTTGTTTTTCCGCACTGGACAACGGTTCCACTCGCATTCAAAATGCGGATTTCTGCAAAGCGAATAGGGATCGCTGATACCAATCCGCCGAGTGTAAAACGGGTCACTTGTCCACCGGATTGCTGAACGGCTAAGCCGCGCTTAGAAAAAGTGGCCGTTCCTGTAATAGCTGCGTAGGCTCCATAATTTATACTGGTTGAACATAATTCGGCTTCCGCAATTACCGGTTGAGTCGAATTTGAACTGTCTGAAGACCCCCCCTGACAGCCAAGTAAAGTTAAACTGGAAGTGACCAGCCCGATGAAAGTAATTGAAGCGGATGATGTTTTATTTTTCTTCATGTATTTTTTCTACTTCCTGAACAATTGATTCAAAAGCGTTTTCTTGATGTGATGAAACTAGACCGTCTGAAAAAATGCGTTTGTTGGGATCTGTGCCAAAGACTTCAAAGCGTACAAATCGTGTGTCGGCTGTCGCTTGGAATTGATCGACGGTAATGATAATTTCGACAGGTTTATTTTTTTTCAATGCTGATATTCGACCGCTTAACGGAAACCCCTTTTGAAGTTTTACGTTTTGTCCTAATTTCCACTTGTATTCAAGCGGCTGATTATAATCGTAAGGTAGGCTGACAACAGCTCGAATTTCAGCCGAAGAATCAAACCGAGCTTTATTAAGCAGTAATTTCAAATCAATAGTTCGCTCAACCGGTCCCATGTAACTGTACTGCGAGGTCGAAATGGGTGAAAGGCCATGAGACGACAGATCTTTTTTCTTTTCGGTGCAGCCGAAAATCAAAATATTTAAATTCAAAATTAAAATCAATTTCCATATTACGGGCATAAAATCCCCAAGTTGCTATTGATCACATAACTGTAATCCGTGTTGTTTCCCAAAGAAATGCCCGCCGTCCAAGTGCGGATATCTAAAAGATATTTTTGGTTGGTACTGATTCCGTTAAGATAAATCGTTTTTGAATAGGTGGTATTTAAAGTCGTGGCTGGTTCCCGATTCATAACAAAAACGTCAGAATTGGTGCTATTGCGATTCGGAGTGAAACCTGAACAACTTCCGGATGCATTGAAGCCGTTACAGGTGTAATCATCGTTAAAGAAATATCCCGGTTTAAATAAAATCAGATCGTGATCCATACTGTTGCCGGCATTTTTGGTGAACGTGACTGTAATTTGATTTAAGCCTGATAAAGAATTTAAGTCGATAGTATAAAAATGATTTGAAAAGCGCTGATCGGATGAACTGTTATTTAAAGCGCTGTCAGCTTTCGGTAATATTTTTAGATTACAGCTTGAGCCCGTCGTTAGTAACGAGGCGTACCCGGGCCAAGATAAAGGGCTTGTTCCATAGGTTCCGTTTGATCGCAGATGAAGAGCTTCGGATTCAATGACATCATTATCGCTTGGTGATCCGGCAATCCAACCACCGGCTAATGATACTTTTAATTTTTCTAATACTTTATCAGCACCTTGAAATGGAATATTATCTACAGCCGTACCGGTCAACCGATCGAACGCTTTCCAAATATCTAAGAAAACAATCGGAGCGGCGGCACAATAGGTTCCGCAGGAATTAGATAATTTGAAGAAGCCCCGCGAGATAGCTCCTTCTCGGGCGTGTCCTTCGCCGGGGTAAGTATTGGGGATTACTTTATCGAACTCTTGTCCGGTATAAGGAGCAAATTGATAAGATCCCGGATCTGCACCGGAGCGTTTAAAATCGATAACGAAACCCTCTCCATTACTAATATTTTGAACTGTGTCTGAAAATCCTGAAGAATTAAAAAAATAAGTCCAGCCTTTATTGACTGAAATATTTTCGGTCAAAGTGGCAAGCTTCGCCGTCAGCGTACTATCAAGATCATTGATGCGATCATGAATGACGTGGGCCGCAAAATAGTTGGCCCAGCCTTCTGACCACGCCAGTCGTGGATCGATACGCGAAGTGACCGTGTGATTTCCACCCGGAGATGTCCACTGACCACAGTAGTCTTCGATAAAATGTCCGCTCTCGTGGATGATGGCAAAGTCGTCGAAGTGATCCGTGTTCGACAAACTCATATCGCCTAATTGTCCGCCGGAAATAAAAATCTCTTTAGTTTCGGACGAATAAAAAGATGTATTGCCTAAGGTCTGGGGATCAGAACCTGGAAATTGGTACTGCATCGGATTAAATCCAGCTTTCCAGAAAACATTAAGTTTTTTGGATAAACACTCAGTGCTTAATCCAGGCGTATTTGTTTTGATGTAATCAAAACCAGTTTGCAAAGAATTTAAAATATTGAATGCTCCGCCTTCAACGCCTTCGGAATCCGTTTGTCTGGCCTTCGCTACTAAATTAATCGGCACATTTGAGCCAGAGCCTGATAAACTAAACGTGGCCGTCAGGGCATGTAATTCATTTCGATATTTATCTTGTTTCACCGAAATATAAATAAAATTGGACGGAGTTCCGTATTCTAAGTACGAGCGTGAGATAACTCGCAGGCGGTAACTTCCAGGAGTATTAGGAATTTTTAAAATTGAAATGCCGTCGGTGGCTTTGATCGTACCACTGCTATCCGTTTTTCCGCACTGAACCCGCTCGTTGTTGGAATTGTAAACTGTGATTTCGGCATTTTTAATCGGAAGTGCTGTTGGCAGGGGATCACTCAAAGTCATGTTCTTTAAAGTCGTTGCGAAAGGGGCCGACGTAGCGGTTTCCGTCACGACATCAAGGGTTCTTTTCTCAAATGTAGCCGTTCCAACTAGGCTGACTCCGCCCGCATAAACCGTAGAGACTTCACACCGGGGTTCTTCTTTTAAAGCAGTTGAATAATAGTCAGCACTGGATCGATAGGACAGACCGCAGCCTGTCAAAAGCAGGCTGGAAAATCCAAATAAAGAAAGGGCGCGTACATGATTTTTGATCACCCGATTTATTCGGTTATTCAGCTGGGTAGCTACAGTCTAGACGCCGGGATTCCAGAAATTAAAATCTTCTTTTGAGACAGTTTAGAGTTAGCGTTTAGGAATGATTTTAACTGTAATAAAGTGAGACAGAGAAAATAAAAAAAGGCTCGATGACCACTCTGAAAGATAAACCTCTGCTTGCAAGGTGGGTGACCATGGTAACGACTTTAGGCTTCTCACTACAAGGTGAGCTTGCACACCATCATCAGGGACAGTCCCCAAAAATATGCTTGTAAGGTTTATTTTCGATGAGTATTACGTCAGCGAACCCTAATAAATACAGTATAAATAAAATTTTAAAAAAAGTCTACGTGTCAGGACTATAGTAATTAAAATAATTGTCCGATGACGTGGCATGGAAATTTCTTTATCAAGCCTTGATTATTATTTTCCCTTTTTAGTGTTTTTTTATGGTCTAGTCATATTATTTGTGCTTGAAATTCCGCATTTCGTGGCGTTAGCCAAAAAAGAAATGCCAAGTCATTTAGAGTCCTTTGAAAAGCATCGCAAATTAGCCATTGTTTCCGTTTGGATTGGCGGTCTTTGGTCATTGCAAAACATCTGGTTTTAATTGACTTCATTTAAGTGGCTGATAAGGTCACGTCATGTCTTTAGAAGTCGCTCCCGCAGCTGAAAATCGTATCCTTACCGTCGAACAATTGAATATGCAGATTCGTTCACTGATCGAAGGCCAAGTTGGGATGGTTTGGATTCAAGCCGAAATTTCTAACTTTAAACCGCACACGTCAGGGCATTTTTATTTTTCCTTAAAGGATTCGAAATCGCAGATTTCCGCGGTGATGTTTCGAGGCCATAATTCCAAGTTAAAATTTAAACCTCACGATGGCTTAGAAGTCATTGTTCGAGGACGAATTACAGTTTACGAGCCGCGAGGTCAATACCAGGTGGCCGTGGAATCCATGGATCCAGTGGGTGCTGGAGCTTTACAAAAACAATTTGAACAATTAAAAGAAAAATTAAAACTCGAAGGTTTATTTGATTCAATTCGCAAAAAACCTATTCCGGCTCATCCCCAAAAAGTCGCCATTGTCACATCACCGACCGGTGCAGCCATTCAAGATATTTTAAACATCATGAATCGTCGGGCCAAATCAGTGGAAGTCATCGTGGTTCCCACGATCGTGCAAGGAGCCGCCGCCGCCCCGCAATTATGTGAAGCTTTTCAACGAGCTGAAAAACTGAATCCGGACGTTATTATTATCGGACGTGGTGGTGGATCGATTGAAGATATGTGGTGTTTTAATGATGAAAGATTAGCTCGATTGATTGCGGGAAGCTTTATCCCGGTGATTTCTGCCGTGGGACATGAAATTGATTTCACTATTTGTGATTTCGTGGCGGACCTTCGGGCTCCGACGCCTTCGGCTGCGGCGGAACTCGTCGCTAAAAGCTCGGCTGAAATAGCGCAAAAATTAATTCAGCTTGATCGTTCGTTAGCTTTCTCGATGAAAAAGCGCATGGACATGATGAAGCAATCTGTGCTGCATTTATCGAAGCGCTTAACTGATCCAAAGAAAAAACTACAGGATCTGATGTTACGCAGTGATGACTTATTTAATCGGCTCGAAAATGCTATTGCGGTTAATATTAACCATCTTAAAAAAGATGTGCAGATCTTACAAAGTAAACTGATCTCGCCGGTTCAAGTTATTTCATCAATGAAATTAAACTTAGATAAAAAAAATATGCGATTACATAGTTTAATGAATTTCAATATTCAGAATCAAAAATCGCAAGTTCAAAATTTGATGTCTTTATTAGATTCTTTAAGTCCACTAAAGGTCGTCGAGCGGGGCTTTTCGATTACCAAGCGCCAAGATGAATTAGTAAAATCGATCAAACAAGTCAAAATTAAAGACCTGATTGAAGTTCGGGTTAAAGATGGTTTTATCGATGCCGAAATTATTAAATTAAGAAAATTAGAAAACGAAGGGGTATAAAGTGGATTTTGAGAAAAAGTTAAATCGATTGGAAGAAATCGTTCAAAAAATGGAAAAAGGCGAATTGGCTTTAGATGATTCATTGAAATTATTTGAAGAGGGCGTGAAGTTGTCTCGGGATTGTCATTCTCAGTTAACCAAAGCCGAAGCGCAGGTCAAAAAACTTGTCGGTTTTGATTCTAGGGGAGAAGCCATCACCGAAAACTTTAAGTCCGAAGATTAATTTCATTCATGATTGCTGGATTAGAAACAGATTATACGAATTTTAGAAAATACTTCGAAGATGAAAGTACGAAGTACTTTCATCAACAGTCTGAAATAAATCCGCAGCTCGAGCTACTGTGGAAAAGTATGGCCTACACCTACTTTTTAGACGGAAAAAGATTTCGACCCTTTCTTTGTTATTTAACCGCACAAGCTTTCAAAAAACCTTTTAGTGAAGTTTTTCCCTGGGCACTCGCTGTCGAATTGATTCACACCTATTCTTTAATCCACGATGATCTACCTTGTTTAGATAATGATGATTTGCGCCGGGGACAGCCGACCAATCATAAAGTCTTCGGAGAAGATGTGGCTTTGCTTTCCGGAGACGCTCTTTTGTCAGAAGCTTTTTCGGTCGTGGCCAACATGGCCGGAAATCCACAGGCCATTATTCAAGTGATTCAATTATTATCCAATAAAATCGGAGCGCACGGCATGGTGGGTGGCCAAGTTCTGGACATGAAAGTTGATCCGAAAATTTCATTAAAAGAATTAGAATATATTCACTTACTCAAAACGGCCAATCTGATCGAAGTTTCTGTCTTCGGCGCAGCGGTACTTTGTGGTGCTGGCGAATCTCAAATCAGTCAATTAAGTCTTTTTGCTTCACAGCTTGGAATCGCTTTTCAAATTAAAGATGATCTTTTGGATGGGCTTGATTCAGATCAAGATTTTAAAAATTACATTAAAATTTTGGGTGAAGAAAAAACAGTCGTCGAATTAAAGAACAAAACCGAAGTCGCCCGCGAAGCTTTAAAAAAAGCACAAGTACCGGAAGTTAGTTTTGAAAAGCTACTTGAATACAACATCAACCGAACTCAATAGAAAGACTTTGATCAATGAAAAAAATATTATTATACGGACTTTTTTTATCAATCGTTTCTTCATGTCAGTTGAAGACCAGTAAATCAGATATTCCAACAATCGTTCCTGCAAATAGTACCACCAGCGAACCCACTCGTGTTGAACTAGCACCAGTCGAGACCGTGAAAGCAGCTCAGTTTGGAATTATTTTTTCTGGCGGCGGGGTTCGCACCTGGGCCTACGTGAATATTTTAAAAGAATTGCAAAAATATAAACTGCCGGTCGCATCAGTTGTTGGCATCGAGTGGGGAGCCATTGTGGCCGGTATTTATGCGCAGAACGTTTCGGCCAACGAAGTGGAGTGGGAATTATCAAAATTTAAAGATATTGATGATTGGTCTAATTTTATCAAAAAAATATTTGAAAAGAAATCGACCAGCAATCTGAAAGTTCCTTTTGGCTGTATGTCTTTAAATCTAAAAAATCAGACGTCCTATGTTCTGAATAAAGGCCAGTTAGATGCTCTTATACCGTATTGTGTCTCTGCTCCAGGAATGCTTAAGCCATTTTCTGATAGCATTGCTTCAATGTCAGATGTGGCCGGCGCCGTTCAATTTTTAAAAGCTAATGGCGCCACCAAAATTATTTTACTTAATGTGAACACCGCCCGAAACGGAAAGCCGTTAGGTAGCGGCTTGCAATCTTTAGAGAATCAATTCTGGATTCAGTCCAATTCGGTTCTAACCAAGAAAAATAGTGGCATCGATGAAGTGATTGATATTGATATCAATGCGGCCATCACTGCTGAAAAATTCGATCAACGGCGTGATGTTTTGAATTCATCCTTGCCTCAAGCTAAAGACCAGTTGAAGAAAATGGCTTCAAAATACGGTTATTAGTATTTTTTCTCAGTTAATAATTTCTTAGCCAGTTCCAAATGTTCCGGCGAAACATAGACCCGGTCGATGGTCCGAGCTCCTTCGTATTTCTGGAAGACTTCGGTGGCAGAATTAATCGGGGCTGGTTTATCCCACTTATCGTACTGGTCCACGACGTAGATCTGAGATTCTTCGGTACTGGATGTGGCGTGGTACTTGGATAAACGAATATTTGAACTTGTATATATATAGTCAATATCGGCAGTGGTTAGGATTTCCTTGGCATTACTGACGCGTTCCGGGGCTTGATTATGAAGTTCTGTGGCCACACGGAAAGGTTTACGTTCGGCAATTCGCCGAGCCCAGGGATTGTTAACTGTATCTAGATGTTCGTACAGTTTGTAATCGGTATAGGATATATACTCCTCAAGCTTGGCCGGGATAACGAACTGACAATCCGGTGAAGATAAATATCTCATGAGCATTTCGTCATAGATCACGCTCTTGTGGTGAAAATAAACCATCAAGTGCATATGATGACGAGATATAAGAAAATCATCAAAGGCGTACAGGGCCCGGCGGTTTAAAGCTAAGTTCGCTTTATAATCTTTAATGTGAATGGTTAAGTTTTGAATCAACCAGTCCCGATCGATATTTCCGTAACTGATACCACAAAAATAAGAATCGCGTTCTAAGTAATCCATACGATCAGCATCGAGCTCAGAACTGACGATCTGGGATAACAAAGATCGGTAATTAATTTTCCCATCGGTAAAAACAGATTCATCACAGTATAAATTTTTATCAATCAAACAAGCCACGTGATAAGGATCAATATCGGAGTAATGTTTTTTAATTAAAGCCGCGATGTTGGAATCGGTGACAAATTTGATGGTGTAGTCTTCGTGATTAGCACGGCGATCAATTTGGAAGTTTCCCGGTTCAGAGTAAACGGCAATCTTAAGTTCAGAGACTGAAGGCATAACTTCTTCGGTGGTATGACTTAAGGGTCCGTGTCCCGTGTCGTGAAGAAGTGACGCTAATTTTGTAATTTGTCTAAAGCGCGTTTTATTCGATGATTTTTGAAACGGGTAGGCTTTAAAAATATTATCAAAAATTTTTCCGGCGATATGACTGACGCCGATAGAATGAAGAAATCGATTATGCGTTGCGCCCGGAAAACTAAATTCAGAAAAACCAAGTTGTTTTATTTCGCGCAAGCGTTGAAATTCGACGGACTCGATGATGGCTTCTTCGCCTTCTGGTAAAAAAATTGATCCATGAATAGGGTCACGTATTTCCATAAAAATAAATTACTTCAAAGTGTCTCACGATGTAAGAGCTTTTTCTTAGAGTGAAACACACAGAAGCAAACATAACGCAGTATGAAGTCGAAAACCCTGTGGTAATTCGAAAAACTTCTATACACAGTGTAAAATAACTAACCAATTAAATAGAAATAAACTAAGTAAATTCAATACTTTAGGCCGTAAAACCCAGCCGTTAATCCAGAAAAACCTGGGCTTTAAGTCTAGAAATGAAACTATTTGAAACGATTGTCTCAAGTTTTCTCAGGGTGAGCCGAAAAAGTGTACAAGTGTGAGACCGTTCCAGATTTCTAGTATGGAGATCGAAAACAAAGAAAGTGTGTAAAAGCACTGGTACCTCAGGAGGAGGGAATTTATGGGAATGAGAGTAAGTACAAATATTACGGCGTTAAGAACGCAGCAAGCACTCGGAGGAACAAGAAGAAGTATGGATCAAGCAATGGCGCGTTTATCTTCAGGATCACGAATCAACAAAGCATCAGACGATGCGGTGGGTTTGGCTATATCTGAAAACTTTAAATCTCAACTTAGAGGTATAAAGCAAGCGAACCGAAATGCTCAAGATGGAATATCTATGATTCAAATTTCTGAAGGTGGCCTGACTCAAATTACAAATAATCTAGTTCGTTTGCGCGAACTAGCGATACAAGCGGCCTCCGATACGAACAGTGACAGAGAACGAAATTTGTTGAATACGGAATATCAACAGATGTTATCAGAAATTGATCGGATATCGGGATCGACAGAATTTAACGGAACGCAACTGTTATCAGGTGTAGGGAAAACGATTGATTTTCAAGTGAATACAAAAAATTCACAAGATATCGACCGCATATCTTACGACCCATCCAAAGCGGATGCGAGCACGGTTGCATTAGGAGTCAATTTTTGTGATGTCGGAACAAAGTTAGGTGCGCAGGAATCGTTAGCGAATGTGGATGATGCGATTAATCAGATTAATAGCCTTCGAGCGAATTTGGGAGCCATGCAAGCGCGACTGAATTCAACCTCGGAAACATTAATGGAAAGTGATCAAAACATTGCAACGGCGAATTCAAGAATTAGAGATGCGGATGTCGCAGTCGAAAGTTCGGAATTTGCAAAGCAGAATGTCTTATTGCAATCGGGTACTGCGATTTTAGCGCAAGCTAATCAGCAGAACAACTTAGCATTAAGTTTGTTACAGAAAAGTTAATAAGTGAAATTGAGCAGATAAGATTTTTGCTCAAGTTGAAACTTTAAATTTAAGAAGTGTTTTTTAAAACAGAAGGAATGGATTCTTTCTGCTACCAAGGAAAGGTAACGTTCACGGATGATGTACAAACAAGGAGGATAAATGGGATTACGTATAGCAACAAACGTACCCGCATTGAGCGCACAGAGGAATCTGTACTCGGTGGGAAATGCGCAGCAATCTGCGATGGCTCGATTAGCGTCGGGTTATAGAATTAACAAAGCATCCGATGATGCTGCTGGTTTAGCGATCAGCGAAAACTTAAAGGCCCAGATTCGTGGCTACAGACAGGCGAATCGAAATGCCAATGACGGTATCTCCTTAGTGCAGGTGGCCGAAGGTGGTATGTCTGAAGTATCTAACATGTTGATCCGACTACGAGAGTTGTCGATTCAAGCAGCGTCAGATACCATCAGCGACAATGAGCGCGCGTATACTAATATCGAGTATCAGCAGCTCAAAGAAGAGGTCGACCGAACCGCGAACTCCACAAAGTTCAACGGCGTCAGCTTATTAGCAGGCGAAGGCGGAAAATACGATTTCCAAGTTGGAAATGGTAATAACGAGTTCGAAGATAGAATTAGTTTTGACACTTCAGTCGGAAACGCAACAACTCAAGGACTTGGAATTAGCGAACTAACCGTCGCTGATAAACTAGGTGCTCAAGAGAGTTTGGGTTTATTAGATGAAGCAATTAATAGAGTGAATGGAGCGAGAGCAAGTTACGGAGCTTTACAGTCCCGATTGCAATCGACAGCAGAATACTTAATGGTTGCAGAGGAAAATTTCTCAGCGGCTAACTCGAGAATTCGTGATACTGACATGGCTGCAGAGTCATCAAACTTAGCAAAAAGTAACATCTTACAACAAGCTGCTACTTCAGTGTTAAGTCAGGCGAATACTCAACAACAATTAGCTTTGAAGTTGCTAGCATAACTAATTGAGAATTAAGTAATACATTTTTCCTAAAACCTTGTAACCGCAGATTTCAGTAACAACTGAAGTCTGCGGTTTTTTTT
>JACMMZ010000234.1 GCA_014378775.1 Pseudobdellovibrionaceae bacterium | reverse complement strand
CCCTGCAATTTTGTCTGTAACGGTACTTTAAGTAACGTTATTATTAAAAGTGATACTTACAATTCAACCAATGGATACACATCTGTTTATGGAACTGCGATCTGCACTCAGAAATAGTCAGATTACTGCGTCGATGATCCGGCATCGCCTTCAGCTTTGAAAACTTGATTCAGTAACGGAATAACTTTTGGTGTCACAAAAATCATGAGTTCCGTTTTGGTGTTTGTATCGCTCTGTCCTTTGAACAAAGTCCCTAAGATCGGAATATCTTTCAAGCCCGGCACTCCGCTCTTGGTGTTGATGATATCGGATTGAAATACGCCACCAATGACTGCTGTGTCGCCACTTTTAACAATGATTTCCGTATTGGCGCTTCGATCCGTTGTTGCACCCTCTGATCCGTTGGCAGCTGTTCTTGATACGTCAAGTTTTAATCGGACTGTTCCTATATTTGAAATTTGCGGGGTCACCTTTAAAGTCACACCAATTTTGATCGGTACGAAGGTTACAACCGGATTGCCTCCTCCTGTCGGAGCTTGAGCCGTCGTTTTTTGTAGGATTGTAGCTCCCTGATTAATCGTAGCTGTCGTATTCGTGAGAACCGCAATACGAGGCGAAGATAAGATTCTAACGCGATCTTCGATTTCATCTAAAGCCAACTGCGCATCAAGATTTCCAAACGATCCCAAAGTTCCAAAGAAAATATTTCCGACAAATGATCCCGCTTGTCCTAAACCTTTAGCAGGGCTGACATTAAGCGCCGGGCTAAAATACTGATCTCCCTGTGCGCCTGAGCCGGTTACTCCACGGCCCGGTGTGAGTGCACCGATCGGCGTTCCAGTAACTCCATTTCGATTAAGTCCCAAACTTCCGCCAATTGTTTTTTGATAATCATCACTAGCTTCAATAATGCGAGCTTCAATCATCACTTGCTGTGGCTGGGTATCTAAAGCTTTTAATAATTGTTCAACTTGCTTAAGCTTTGTTTCAGTTTCGGTAACGATCAGCATGTTTGTTCGAGTATCACTCGTCACCCGTCCGCGATTCACGGCATCTTTTTTCGTGTCGTTGATATAATCTTTAATTTTAGCTTCAAGCTTATCAATATCAGCATAGTTGATCGAAAAATTCCGAACTATTAACGGTTCAACCACAGATTTCGATTCTTTTAATTTAATCGCGGCTTCATCTTCCTTAATCAGATTATCCACTTTAGCAATTCGTAAAATGGTCCCCTGGCGACGGTATCCAAGCTTTTTTGATTTCAGTAAAATCACCAGAGCCTGATCCCAAGGAACTTTTCTTAATTTCAAAGCGGAATCGCCACTGACGTCGTCATCAAAAATCATATTGACGCCGCTTTCCTCGGAAATAAATTTGAGGATATCACGGACATCCATTTTAGTCGTTTCGATTGAAATCGGCTTACCGTAAAATTTATTATTATTGGTCAAAAACTCTTCCAGATCATCCGAATTCATTATTCCTTTTTCCATCTCGTGATTTAATTCTGAATTATTTTGCGGACTAGAAACCGGACCATTATCAGCCACAGTTGAACTTTGCGAAGGATTCGGCCCGGAACCATCCATCGGACTACCGACAATAAGTAATGAATTTCCCTCTGGTTGAACCAAAGGCTCTGGCGAATTGGGCCGAAGTTGAATCACGAAACGAGCCACGTTGGAATCTTTCTTTTGATAAACATCGACGTTACCAATTGAAGAAGACATATCTTTAGTATTTAAAGGTCGTTTGAGATATCCCGGCACCACCGCATTTTGCACTTCAACTACCACTTGATTGGTCGAAGAGTTAACACGTGTGGTGTAAGCCAACGGCGCGTTGGAATTGATAATGACCGTTCCCCCGCTGGAATTTCCTTTGTACTGAATATTTGTGATCTTGGATATAACAGCGGGATTGCTGACAGCAACTTCCGCTGGAGGCTGGACCGGTGTAATCGGAGCTTCAACAATTTGTGGTTCGGGAACGACGGTTTCAACAATCGGCGGCGTTTCAACCGGCGGAGTCACATCGACCACCGGAGGTGGAGTCGGCGCGTCGGAAATACTGTTGAGTTCATTTTCTAAACTTGCTGTTTCATCAACCGGTGCCGGCGGTTCGTTTTGAGCGACAGCCTTTTGAGTTTCATCAAAATCACCGAACTCATCAGTTCCATCGGCAATATTTACTGATTGATCAGGATTGCCATCAATCTCTAAATCGGCGTTGGTCAATCCGGCTTCGGCGCTATCGACCGCAAAATCATCGTTGATGACTTTTTTCTTACTGGCGCAAGAAATTGAAAAGCTTAATGCGGTAAGCAAAATAAAAAAACTTAAAAATTTATAAACCTGACTCGATGTTTTCACAAATCCTCCTGACATGTGCTACTTAGTACCTGCGGCTTCAATCGATATCACGACAGGTATTTTATTTTCCGTCACAATGATTTCACCCTCATGAATGGCTGTAATAATTCCGTTTCGGTTTCCGATACGGTAATTCTTCTTTAATAAATGCAATGTTCCTTTGCGATCGACAACCATCACTTTGGGATCTTTGATATCCCACATGATGGCCGTGGCGCGGTAATCACGTAATGGCCATCGGCGAATGGCTTCCACTCGTTCATCTTCGGTGGAATCTAAATTGGCATTCCGATTTAAATCTGCTTCTATATCGTCAATATATTTGGGACGTTGAAACGGATCACGTGCTCCCAGTCCGTTCGATATTTGCTTTGTGCCGTTGGTCAGGTCTTGTTCGTTCAAAAGCTTGTCTATGGCTTGGGTAGCGGGATTTTCAGCCCTAGCAGCAAGAATGAAGAATGCCGTCATCAAAAAAAGCAAGCTGCTCATTTTCATGGGCTTTCCTTTTTAGCATTCGTTCGCATAGCTTCTAAGGACTGCTTAAATCCAATAATGTTCGCTTTAAATACCAGATCTTTGGTTTTCTTATTTCCGCTCTCGCTTTTGACAGCTAGATCAAAATCACCAATCTTAATTAATTTTTCCAAGCCCGAAATTTCCAGCACAAATTTAGCAATATTATTATACGATCCTTCGAATTCATATCCTAGCGGCACTTGTTCAATCAAATTTTCGATTCCTGGATTATTCTGATTTGCGCGTACAGGGGCGGGACGACGATCAGTCCGCGTGGTTTTTAAATTATTTTGCGAAGAATAGTGATCTACAATAGTTCGCAGATCAGATTCTAAAAAATCTAATGGAATTCGAGCTTTAATTTCTTCAAATTTTTTAGCCAGTAATTCAACGTCGGCTTTCATTTGCTGCTCTTTTTTCAGAACTTTTTGAGTTTCAATTTTTTTCGCATTTTCTGAAACAAGCTGCTGCTTGGCCGCTTCTGTTCCTTGAATAATCACACTTCCATCGTCATACAAAGTGAAATAATAAATCGCGGTCAAGACTCCCGCTAGTAGCGCCACGCGCGGCAATGAAAAACTGCCAACGGTTTGAATTATTTTTTGGATCGGTGATGTTTCGTTCATTTTTGACCTGCCTGATCGGGGCTTTGATCATCAATCAACTGTTTTCCATCGACGAAACTGGCTTTGATATTAAAAGTTTGTAATTGAAAATTATTTGATACATTCACTTTTCTTTCGATCGATGTGGTTAGCACATCTTTTAAATAGGTCGTTCCCGATAATCGTGCATTAAATTCATTTACATCACTGATCGATTCTGATTCACCCTTGATTTCAATCGAAGAGCCACTGACAACAATGCTATTGAGCCAAACTTTAGCCGATACGGTTTCACGCATTTTGTTTATCAAGTCCACCGATAATAATCTTTCCTTCTGAACTTTTTGCAAAAATTCAGTTTGGCTATTAAGGCGCTTCAAATCTTTTTCATATTTTTCGATGTCTTTTTTTAATGCTCCCATTTTTTGATTGAACGTTGATGCTTCGTTAATTTCGGCTTGAATCGTCGCTAACTGGGATTTTAACTCTGGAATGGTTACCGTTTCGTAACCATACAAAGCGCCTACTCCCAAAATTATCACCAACAAATTTTTAAAAAAACTAGCTTTGACGTTGTTTTGCTCCTCTGCTATCTGAGTGCTTTCAGACGATCCGGCCGCAAAAGATTTAAGAAGATTAATTTTAATCACGAGTCGCCGACCTCGCGTAAAGCCAAACCGAGTGAAACTGCTAAAAACGGTGCTATTTGTTCCAAATACTGAGGATTAAATTTTTTATTATTGGCTTTCACTTTAAGAAGAGGATTGAGCACTTCGAAATTTATTTTAAGTACGTTTGACAAATGGTCGATCAAACCATCAGTTAAACTTGCTCCGCCGGTAAAAAAGGCTTTTGAAATTTGATAATCTCCGCCGGAAGCCGCATAAAAATCGATACTGTTACGCACCTCTTCAGTGACATGATCTAATGCCATGTTCATGAACGTTCGAGTGTTCTCAGGCACTTCCGTATTCCCGGCGCTTTGAGATAATTTTAAAGATTCTGCTTCTTCTAAAGTAACACCCATATTTTTACAGATTTCATTTGTAAAATGAAATCCACCGACTGGAATATCCCGGGCAAATAAAACTTCACCTTGAAATACCACTACAAACTGAGTGGAATTCGATCCAAAATTAAATAACCCGACCGGTTCGTTTAATTTTCCATAATTAAATTCAAAAATATTAGCTAAAGCGATACTACTGACATCAATGATCGAGGTCTTTAAATTTCCGTAAGTCGCAACTTCGATGTACTTAGTAATCAAATCATTTTGTCCCGCTACAATCAGAATATCCATTTGATCAGAAGAGGCTGAAAATGGAAGAACGTGATATTCAATTGTGACTTGAGAAATATCAAAAGGAAGATACTGCTGAGCTTCGTATTTGATTTGTTCTTTCAGGGCTTTCGCATCCACTCTCGGCATGGAAATTTTCTTCACGATTGAAGTTGATCCCCACATTCCGATGCAAGCATTTCGACTATTAAATTTTTGTTCTTTGTACAACATTTTTACCGACTCGCCTAAAAGAAAAGTATCGGTAATATCACCATTATTGATGGTTTGCGCGGGAGTTTGAACAAAGGCGAAGTTGTCCAGTAAGGCCATGCCCTTAGATTTTGAAACTTGTGCGAGTTTAATCGAACTTGATCCTAGATCAACCCCAACTACTTTTTTTGATGAGAATAACATAGTTGCTAATCATACTCCCCAGCTGTTGCAACCTAAATTATCTGCTCTTTAGACGAGTCCTGTCAAAAGAGAAACTAGTTGAGAGGGGGAAAGAAGAGATCTACGTACCAAAGACCAGCTGACTTAAGTCCTAGGATATAAAGGACCGCTCCTAAGGCGATAAAGGGTCCGAATGGAATGACCGCTTTCATTTTATCTTCGCTATTTCGAGAAAGATAAAGACCGATGATAGTTCCAAAAACTGATGACGACAAAATGATAAATGGGATTGATTTCCAGCCAAGCAAGGCCCCAAGCCATCCCAGTAATTTGATATCCCCGCCACCTAAACCTTCACGTCCGGTGAAGATAAAATAAACGTACGCCACCACCCACAAAATACCGCCACCAAAAAGCACGCCCCAAACAGCATCCATGAATTCGCGCTCGGGATTTAGAAACGCTCCTAACAAACCAATCACAATTCCGCTCAAAGTGAAAACATCGGGTAAAATCATGTGATCCAAATCGATAAAACTACAAACGACTAAGCCCCAAACCAAAATTAAATATTCCAGCGTGGTCCACGAATAGCCGTAATAAAAATAAATCACAGAAAATAAAATAGCGGTCAGAAACTCCACCAGCGGATAACGAATCGAAAAAGAAGCACCACAGTGAGAACACTTTCCTTTCAAAATAAAATAGGAAACCAAGGGGATATTATGCCAACCCGGTATTATTTTTTTACATTGCGTACAACAACTTCGACCTAAGATCGATAATCCTAATGGCAAACGATAAATAATGGCGTTGGCGAAGCTTCCGAAACAAGCTCCGATAAAAAATAACATGACGGTGTAAAATAAATCTAAATCAGACAATGTCTTTCCTTCTTATAAGTAATGATGCCATAAACAATAATAGAAAAATCCATCCGGCACAATGAAACAAAGACCACATAATTTCATGAAAGGAAAACCCGTTCTTCATGTAATAATAGCTTTTCCAATTAAAAGTGTAAAACTGAGGAACCATAAAATTCAATCCAGTGATCACAAAGTTCAAGCTGCTAAGATCCGCTTTTTGTAAAAAATATTCGATGTCTGATATGGAATAGGCCAAAACCCAGTAGGAAATGGTAAAAACTAAACTAAACATCGGACGCGCAATGGCGCTCATCATCACACCGAAAGCACCTATCACCACGGATTTTAATAAAATCGTCACCATAATTACTATGATATTAAATAAACTGCTTCCTAGATCTCCGTCGAAATCAAAAAATGCAATCATGGTAAGGCCTAAAAACGCAATGAGTATGAAATTCAGTACAAAAAGACTTCCTAAATACCCGGCTAATAAATTCCACCGAGCAATCGGCCGCGCTAAAATCACTTGAAATGTTTTTCTTTCGATATCACGGTACAAAGCGTGAGTCGAAATAAAAGCCGCAACTAAAAATGTCGTGATCTCCATTCCGGCCAAGCCTAAATCGAATTTAATTCGCGCTTGCTCGGTGAAACTAAGGGTTCCGAGTAAATAACTCACGCATACATAAGCGAAAGATAAAAAGAACACCACTTGCAAAAATTTAAGTCGTAACCACTCTTGAGTATTAATGTAAATTAAGCTGATCATGCGTTGTGATTAACCTCTTCGATTTGCCCCTTGAAAGCCTTGTAAGCCGCTTCCAGTGAAGAAAAATTTTGTTTAAATTCAGTAATTGCACCATAAAATAAAGTTTCACCTTTATGTAGAATAATCAGATCTTCACAAAGCTCTTCGACGTCTTCCAGCAAGTGGCTGCTCATCAGAACAGTTAATTTTTTTTCCTTAAAGCTTTTTAAAATATCTTTAATCAGGATTCGTCCATCAGGATCTAATCCCGACATCGGTTCATCCAAAATGAGAAATTCGGGGCGGGCCAATAAAGCCTGCGCAATTCCAATTCGTTGAAGCATACCTTTAGAGTAGTCACGTAACTTTTTGTGTTTGGCATGAGTCAACTTAACTTGCTCTAAAACTTCTTCTGCGCGGTTTTGAAAATCCGCCGCTTTCAAACCACATAGATTCCAATGAAGCTTTAAAAATTCAACGCCGGATAAAAACTCTTGAAAATAAGGTCGCTCTGGCAAAAAACCAATTTTTCTTTTGGCTTCGATGAAATCAGTTTGATCAAAAAAAGAAATCTCTCCGTGATCTGGAAAAATAAACTGCATCATACATTTGATGGTGGTAGTTTTTCCGGCGCCGTTGGGCCCGATAAATCCCACGAAGCGACCTTGGTTAATTTGAAAATTCACACTTTTTAAAACCTGAACCGGTTTTTTATAGAAATCTGGTCGAAAAGATTTTGAAACGTTGGTGGCTTTACAAATGACCGACATCAAAGTGTCCTGTCTGCGATTTTTCTAACGCTGTTACAAAGGCCTCCGCCGCATCACTTTCGGTCAAACACGGAATACTGTAGTCAATGCAAGCTCGACGAATGGCAAAACTGGCTTCGATCGCGTGCCGACCAGCCGTGGTGTTAATCACAAACTGAACATGCCCCGAGCGAATACGATCCACGCAGTGCGGACGGCCTTCATGAACTTTATTTAAAATGAGACAATTTAATCCCTGTTGTTTCAAATAATCTGCCGTTCCCTTGGTCGCCGAAAATTTATATCCCATTTGATCTAGGTGTTTCAGATAGGGAAGTAACGGCTCTTTATCTTTGTCTCGTAAGGATAAAAAGGCTTCACCGGAAATCGGTAATGAAAGATTCGTAGAAACGAAAGCTTTAACTAAGGCTTCAGAATAAGTTGAAGCGCGGCCCATGGATTCTCCGGTGGATTTCATTTCGGGGCCCAAGATAGAATCACTTTCCGAGAATTTTTTAAAAGGAAATACCACGCCTTTAACGCAAATATCTTTCATGTTGCGCCAGTTATACTGGTCTAAAGTTTTTTGATCTAAGCTTATTCCCATCTGCGCCTGAATTCCAAGATCAACCAAAGGAATACCCGTAGCCTTGGCTAAAAATGGAACCGAACGCGAGCTACGCGGATTGGCTTCGAGCACGTAAATATCATCATTTTTAATCGCTAATTGTAAATTCAAGTGGCCAATAATTCCCATGCGCTCCGCAAGCGCTGCGCTCATTCGCTCGATCATGGCTTGCGTTTCCTCTTTCAAACGTTGCGGTGGAACCACGCCCATACTGTCCCCAGAGTGAACTCCGGCTGCTTCAATGTGTTCGATAATTCCGCCACTGAGGATCCAGTCTTTTCCGCGCACCAGATCCACGTCGACCTCAAGCGCTCCCGATAAAAATTGATCCATCAAACAAGGATTTTTTTGTCCGATATATTCTTTATGCCGTTCAAAATAAGATTCAAGTTCTTGACGGTTCTCGATCACTTCCATGCGACGCCCGCCCAGAACATAACTGGGACGGCAAATCATCGGGTAACCCACGTGCGCTTCGTGCGACAGTGCTTCCGTGGCATTGGCCGCCATACTCGACACTGGAATGAGCAAATTAAGTTCCCGACAAATCTCGGCAAACTTTTTACGATCCTCCGCTAAATCGATGGCCTCCAAAGAAGATCCTAAAAGTTTGTACCCGTTGTCGACTAAGCTTTTTGCTAAATTAATCGGAGTCTGACCGCCCAGCTGTGCAATAAATCCCATCGGCTTAATGATGCTGAAAATTTCGTTGATCGATTCCTCCGTCAGCGGTTCAAAAAATAAACTATCGGATGTGTCATAATCAGTTGAAACTGTTTCTGGATTGGAATTCAACATCGCCACTGAATACCCTAATTTTTGCAGCGCCTTTACCCCACGAACGCAAGAATAATCAAATTCAATTCCCTGACCGATTCGATTTGGCCCGCTTCCGATCACGGCCACGATTTTCTGAGCGATGTGAGACAATATCCCTGGTGTGGGTTGACTCCAATAAGTTGAATAAAAATACGGCGTGCTGGATTTGAATTCAGCAGCGCACGTATCGACTTGAAAATAAGCCGGACGAATGTTGAATTTATTTCGAAGTGATTTAATATTTTGTACTGAAAAAGATTTTAATTTAGCTAGGCGTGCATCGGTGAATCCAAAACGCTTGGCTTTTAACAAAAGATCTGTCGTTAATTCAGAATTTTTGAAAGTTTCCTCAAATTGCACGACGGTTTCGATTTGCTCTAAAAACCAAGGCGTAATTTGGGTCATCTGCTGAATCATATCAAATCCCAAGCCGTGCCGGAAAGCTTGGAATATATGCCAAATACGCTGGCTGTTAGGGTAAGAAACTTTTTCCATGTCAAATTCAACATTGGG
>JACMMZ010000233.1 GCA_014378775.1 Pseudobdellovibrionaceae bacterium | reverse complement strand
TAATGAAGATGAAAATCCGCTAAGCTGCAAAGACTTTTCGCCCACCACCACGGATTGAATTTTTATTTTTTTGACCAACTGATTTCTAATTTGCGACGAGCTGAGTGAAGTCAGTTGAAACACTTTTCCGTCAAGGGACGCCGGATCCCGTTGCACGGCCATGTCCTCGGATATTGAAAAAAATAAAGCCAATCCGAAACTAAAACAAAGAGTAAAAAAAACGGCCGATTTTAAATTTGAAGACATGGCTTCTCCTGTGTCTTCATTGTCACATATTTGCTATAAACTAAATAGATCCGCACTCGGCTTTGGTATAGCGTTCAAATTCAATATTCATATCCTGAGCTTCTAGACCAATGGCCAGCAATCCGAGTTTTGCCGACCAACCGTAAACATTTTCGAAAGGGCACTTATTACGATTATCCATCAGGTCTGTTACGCATAATTTTTTATAGACAGCACCGGGTGAATTTAGACTTTCAGTAGATGACTTATCAGCATGAGTTCTTAAAAATCCGCCCGCTAGTTCACAGCCGATCATGTAGATCACAGGCTCAGCAGATGCATTTCCGGACGTCACGACCGATGGAATACCTTCCTGAATAATCACCGCCTCGATATCGCGTCCGCCTTTGGCCGCTTTCATTTTTTTGCGGGCGTTGTAAGTCCATTCTTTAACTTCCGCGCCCGAATTCACCTTAACGACCCCTAAGCCGTAGGTTCCGGCATTATTTTTAACAAAGCAGAAAGGATCTTGGGTTATATTTTGTTCTTTGTATTTTAATTTCAAGTTATTTAAAAAATGATCAACCCGCTCTGCCAGTTCGTTACGGCTGACATCGCTATTGATCTCGAAATTCGAAAATTCTTCAGTCTCGACGCGCATTAAAAAAGGATCCATCAGCGCCACTTTAGAAAACTCATCGACTAATAAATTATAGTTTTTAAAATAACGAGATTTTTTTCTTTGGTACCAGCCTAATTCGCGCGGTGGATTCATGGGGTGACTTATTTGTTGACCCCATTCTTGTAAGGCTAAAGAAAAATCGTTATTACTAATTATTAAATCTGGTTTAAAACTTTGAATCCACTCGGAGGATTCAAACCCACTGCCAAACTGCAATATGTGTCCGGTAACGCTTTCTAATTGAACGACTTCGGACAAATCTTTTGGAAATGAAAGACGAACTTCATAGCCCGCTTGTCTTATTAGGTCAGAAATAGTGTAAACATTTTCAAGGTAATAGGGATTTTTTGTGTGCTCTTCGGTAATTAAAAGAATTTTTTTAATGGGGAACTTGTAGTGCACGGTTATGTATTTACGAAAAAGTTCGACGGCCGTTTCTTTGTCGGTGGGACAAATATTGTTAAAGCCCGCGGGATAAATGTTTGCATCCACATTGGTCACTTTGTACCCTGAATCACGGATATCGTAGCTGGAATAAATGGGGTAGGCCAAGTGCTTCGTTTTATCCTTGAACCACTTTTCTATTTCGGAAAAATTTTGACAAATTTGTTTGTGTATTAAGCTTTGAGCCCCAGTTGGGGAATTCAATGTATTCATCGATGAAACCAGTCTGTAGTTTGTTTTTTTAATTTTTTAGAGAACAAAGCAAATCGATTGACCGTCGTGGACCCGGTACTGACGTCATTCACGATGTAGGTCTCAAAGCGGTTCAGGTTATCAATCAAAGCGACCATAATCCTATTTTTAAATTCTTGGTTCAGTGAATCTTTTTGCACCAAATTATACGTTTTTTGATAAATAGATGTTAGCAGATCAGCGGCGTGTTCATTGGATTTAGACGTCGGATCTTCCATCACAAAAAGTAGGTATTTTTGAATTT